>RGCG01000050.1 GCA_009919275.1 Actinomycetota bacterium | reverse complement strand
TTCAACCACGTGTGGTTGGCGTGGTAGAAGATGACGGCCACAACGGCGACGGCTCGCAGTCCGTCGAGACCCGGAAGGTAGGGAACGGTCGCGCGGGCGCGAATCTCGGCCGTTGAGTCGGGGGCCGGCGCGGGAGGCGCAACGTTCGCCATGTCGGGCTTCCTAGGAAACCGGAAGACCGAGGTTGGCGTAGATCTCGCGGGTGGCCGTCGAGCGGTTGAGTGTGTAGAAGTGCAGTCCCGGTGCGCCGGCGGCCAGAAGTTCGGCGCACAGTTCGGTCGCTGCATCGACCCCGATCCGACGCACCTCGTCGGCATCGTCGACACCGTCGAGACGATCGGCGAGCCAAGCGGGGAACACTGCGCCCGAGAGTTCCGCCATGCGCTGCACCTGACCGCGGTTCGTGACGGGCATGATGCCGGGGATGACGGGCTTCGAGACACCGAGCGCCGCAAGTTCGTCGATCATGCGGACGTAATGCTCGGCTTCGAAGAAGAACTGCGTGATTGCAAAATCTGCATGCCGAAGCTTGTCGGCGAGAAACTTCCGGTCGGCGGCTCGCGAGGCGCTGCGCGGGTGTCCCTCGGGATGGGCCGCGACACCGATGCTGAATCCGCCCCGGTTGCGCAGATGCTCGACGAGGTCGAGCGCGTACTCGTAGTCACTTGGTCGCACATCGGCCGGGTCGGTGGGTGGGTCACCGCCGAGGGCGAGGATGTTCTCGATGCCCGCCGCCTGGTAGGTGTCGAGAATCGCATCGATGTCGGCGCGGGTGTGGCCCACGCACGTGAGATGCGCCATGGGCGAAATGTTCGTTTCCTTGCGCATCCACACGACGAGGTCGCGTGTGCGTTCACGGGTGCTTCCGCCCGCGCCATAGGTGACCGACACGAAGGCGGGGTGGAGAGTTTCGAGTTCGGCGATGGTGCGACCGAGCGAGAGCTGGGCGGCATCAGTCTTCGGGGGGAAGAACTCGAAGGAGAAGGTGCGCCCCGCAGCGAGAAGATCGATGATGCGGGCCATTTGCGCCGAGTTTAGTGACGGAAGTGACGCATACCCGTGAAGATGAGCACGATTCCGTGCTCATTTGCGGCTGCGATGACTTCTTCGTCGCGCACACTTCCCCCCGGCTCGACGACGACTGCCACGCCGGCCCGCGCGAGCATGTCGAGGCCGTCGCGGAACGGGAAAAAGGCATCGCTTGCGGCCACGCCGCCCGACGAGCGCGTTCCCGCCCGTTCACAGGCCAGGCGTGCCGCGTCGAGTCGGTTCTGTTGGCCTCCGCCGATTCCGACCGCTTGAAAATCGTTCGCGATCGTGATTGCGTTCGAGCTGACCGATGCGCACACCTGCCAAGCAAACGACGCAAGTTTCATCTGCTCGGCCGATGGTTTCTTGTCGCTCACTACGTTCCACGTCGATGGGTCGTCGTTCACCGGGTCGGCGTCCTGCATCAGAACTCCCCCGCTGACGCTGCGCAGTTCGATACCCGCCGTCGCAGGCACCGCTGCCTCGACAATGCGGAGATTCTTCTTCGATTGCAACATGGCCAACGCGTCGGGGGCGAAGTCCGGCGCGACGACAACCTCGGTGAAAACCTCGTTGATGGAGGCGGCCGTCGCTGCGTCGACGGTTCGGTTCAGCGCAATGATTCCGCCAAAGGCGCTGACCGGGTCACACTCGTGGGCGCGCACATAGGCCTGGTGAATGGTTGCCGCCGTCGCGACTCCACAAGGATTGGCGTGCTTCACCACGACCGCCGCGGCCGAGTCGAAACGGTTGACAAGACGCCACGCCGCATCAGCATCGAAGACGTTGAGATACGACATCTCCTTGCCGCCCATCTGCCGTGCGGTTCGCCACCAACCCGGTGCCCCGGCAATGTCCCAGAGACTCCCCTGCTGGTGCGGATTCTCGCCGTAGCGCAACGAATCGACACGCTCGAGGTGCACCGAGCGCGAAGTGCCGTTGGTGATCCATTCGACGATCGCAGCGTCGTAGTCGCGTGTCGCGGTGAATGCCCGGGTGGCCAACGCACGGCGCGTGTCATCGGACAGCGCCCCGGACGAGCGGATTTCCGCGAGCACTCCCGCGTATTGCGACGTGTCAACAACGACACCAACGCGTGCAAAGTTCTTCGCCGCCGCGCGGATCATCGCGGGTCCACCCACGTCGATGAGTTCGATACCCGGCTTCGACGCGAATGGATACAGGCTGACGACAACCAGGTCGAATGCTTCGATGCCATGCTGCGCCATGTCGGCGACATGTTCGGGCTTCGAGGTGTCGGCAAGGATTCCGCCGTGCACCTTGGGGTGAAGCGTCACCACACGATGGTCGAGGATTGCGGGCACACCCGTTACCTCGGCGACATCGGTGACCTCGATGCCGGCGGCGGCGAGCGTCGCCGCGGTGCCACCGGACGAAACGATGGCCCACCCACATGCGACAAGGCCCCGCGCAAACTCCTCGATCCCCGACTTGTCGTGGACGCTGAGTAAGGCGCGGGGCACTGTCGACTCTGCTCGGGCTACTTCAAGCCCTTGACGATGTCGGCCATCAGCGAACCGGCCTCGGTTGGGTTCAGACCCACCTTCACACCTGCGGCACGCAGAGCATCCATCTTGCCCTGAGCGGTGCCCTTGCCGCCCGAGACGATGGCGCCCGCGTGGCCCATCTTCTTGCCTGCGGGTGCAGTGACGCCGGCGATGTAGGCGCTCATCGGCTTGGTGACGTTGGCCTTGATGAACTCCGCGGCTTCTTCCTCGGCGGAGCCGCCGATTTCACCGATCATGATGATTGCGTGGGTCTCGGGGTCCTTTTGGAACTCGGCCAAACAATCGACGAACGACGTTCCGGGAACGGGGTCACCACCGATGCCGACGCACGTGCTGACACCGATGCCCTGCTGCTTCAGTTCGTAGAGCGCCTGGTACGTGAGGGTTCCGGAACGCGAGACAATGCCGACGTTCGGGCCCTTCGCCGACGGAAGTGCGGCGATCTCACCAGCGGTAATGCCGATGTTGCACTTGCCGGGGCTGATGATGCCCGGGCAGTTCGGACCGAGCAAGCGCACACCGGGATAGTCGCGCAGAAGCGTGTTGAAAGTCTTCGCTTCGTCCTGGGCGGGAATGCCCTCGGTGATGCAGACGATGAACTTCACGCCAGCCGCAGCGGCCTCGAGAATTGCGGCCGATGCCGCCTTGGGCGGAACCGCGATGAATGATGCGTCGGCGCCCGTTGCCTTCACCGCATCTGCGACCGAGTCGTACACCGGAATGCCTTCGACATCTTGACCGCCCTTGCCGGGCGTGACGCCGCCGACAACCTTGGTGCCGTAGGCGCGGTTACGCAGACCATGGAATTTGCCCTGGCCGCCGGTCAGACCCTGGACGATGACCTTCGTGTTTTCGTTGACGAAAATTGCCATGACTGTTTCCTACTTTCCGTTCGCGATCGCCACGGCGGCACGTGCCGCTTCCAGCATGGTCGGCTTGCTCTGCAGTTTCGATTCGGGGATGCCCGCCTTGGCGAGAATCTCACGTCCTTCTTCGGCGTTGGTGCCGTCGAGACGGATGACGATCGGTGCGCGCAGGTCAACGCGCGACATTGCCTCGACGATGCCCTTTGCCACTTCTTCACCGCGGGTGATGCCACCGAAGATGTTGATGAAGATGCTCTTCACGTTCTGGTCGAAGTTGATGACACCAAGGGCCGCAGCCATTTGATCGGCGTTCGCACCACCACCAATGTCGAGGAAGTTGGCGGCGGAACCACCGACCTGATTGACAACGTCGAGAGTGCTCATCGCAAGACCCGCACCGTTGGCGATGATGCCAACCGTGCCCGAAAGACCGATGTACTGCAGGTCGGATTCGCGGGCCAGCTGCTCGCGTTCGTCGAGTTCCTCGGTGGCGCGGTACTCGTCCCATTCCGGGTGACGGTACGACGCATTGTTGTCGAGCGAGACCTTGGCATCGAGCGCGTGGACCTCGCCCGTTGGCTTCAAGATGAGCGGGTTGATTTCGGCCAAGTCGCAATCACCCTCGGTGAAACAGCGGTACAGCGACACGAGGATCTTCGCGACTCCATCAAGTGCCTTCGCCGGAATCTTTGCGTCGGTCGCCGCCTTCTTGGCCACTGCTTCGCTGAGACCCTCGACGGGATTGATGTGCAACTTCACGATTGCATCGGGGTCCTTCGCCGCGACCTCTTCGATGTCGACACCACCCTGTGCCGACAGCATGAGCAGGTGCTTCTTCGCGGCACGATCGAGGGTGAACGATGCGTAATACTCCTCGGCAATGTCGGACGCATGCTCGACCCACAGCCGCTTGACGACGTGACCCTTGATGTCCATGCCGAGAATGTTCCCGGCGTGCAGTCGCACCTCGTCGGCGTTGTTCGCCAACTTGATGCCACCGGCCTTGCCGCGGCCGCCGACCTGCACCTGTGCCTTCACGACGACGGGGTACTTCGCCGCATCGGCGACCTTCACCGCTTCGTCGACCGTGTCGGCAGCTCCACCCGCTGACACCGGAATTCCGAACTTGGCAAAGTACTGCTTGCCTTGATATTCGAAGAGGTCCACTCTTGCTCCTTACGTAATGAAAATTGCGACTTGACGAGATTGAAGGGCGAACGGGGGGTCAGACGGTGACGCTCTTGTCGAGCTCGTCCTCGAGCCACTGGCAGATCGCCTTGAGCGACGAGCCGGGGCCGAATACTTCGCCCACACCCTGCTCTTTCAACGCCCGAGCATCGGCATCGGGAATGACCCCGCCACCAAAAATGAGAACGTCACCCAGGTCGCGGTTGCGCAGTTCCTCCATCACACGCGGGAAGAGCGTGAGGTGCGCGCCCGACAGAAGGGACAGGCCAACCGCATCGACGTCTTCTTGCAGGGCCGTCTCGGCAATCTGCTCGGGTGTCTGGTGGAGACCGGTGTAGATGACCTCGAAACCGTGGTCGCGCAGAGCACGGGTGATGGTCTTGGCACCGCGGTCGTGGCCGTCGAGACCGGGTTTGGCGACGACTACTCGGTAGGGGCGTTTCACAAGAAAGAAACCCTACGCCGTGATGCAGGAAAGTCCCCAACCCGCCACACTGGTGGTGTGGCACCCCCCGGCCCCCGCTTCAGGCTCCGCAGTCCCCTCGCCCGCGCCGTCGTGCCGGTGGTGGCGGGACTCGGCTTTTTCGCCCTTCTCTTCCTCTCGCTGTGGGGCGCGGCGTCCCTCATCTCGCGGAACCCCGAACGCATCACGAACCTGGGGGCCCGGATCTTCGAGGTCGGATCGGTTCAGAGGGTGTCTGAGTCGGTGAAAGAAAGCGGCCCCATTTTGTATCCCGACCTGCGCGACCCCGACGGCACCCGCAGCATCGTGCTCGACCATCAGGGCGACCAGCCCGCGGTTGGTTGGCGCGTCTTTTACGCCTGGCCTGCCGACCGTGACGCCACCTGTATTGCCAAACAGATCGAAGAGACGAACACGTTCACCGACTGCGAGGGGCGAACAATCGACATCGAAGATCTCGCCCGGCCAACCGATGTGCGACCACTCGTCGAGAACCGCAAGACGCTCTACATCGACCTGCGCGTCAGCGACGACAAGTAGCGGCAAAGGGTCTAGGCGCTGACTGCGCCGAGCAATCGATCGACGAAGGTTTCGGTGTGCTCGTCGAGTTTGGCCCGGTGAAGCGCCAGGCCCCCCACGACCTCTGCCCCACGGGTCTGCAGAGTGCGCGTCATCACATCCAACGTCTTGCCCGGGTTCAACGCGAAGGTCGCGAACGCCGCCACCTTCTTGTCGCGCATCGCGGGCAACTTCGCGATGCCTCCGATACCCCACGGTGCCTGACCCACCACAAACAACCCGTGCACCCACGTACCCACGAGCACGATGTCAGCTTCTTGGATTGCGCCGTGGTTCGGCTTGCGCACCGGGTCGAAACCCACGATCGACCAGCCCTCTTGTTGAAGACTGGCGCCGATTTTGTCAGCCGCCTTCCACGTGTTGCCGGTGAGACTTTCGACGAGGATCGCTGCCTTCATGCCTCTCAATGTAGACCGCGCCACTCAAGTGGTCTCGGCCATCACTTCGGTCGTTTCAGGGGGGCCCAGGCCAGGTCGAGGGTCTTGGTTCCCGCGTCGCGGAAGCGGATCGTCGCCTCGGTCCGTCCGCGACCGACGTTGAGGTCGATGATGACGCCCTCGCCGAACGTGGGGTGGATGACGTCCTCTCCGACCCTGAAGTCGGAAACCGTGCCCTGGGGAGTCGGCTCGTTGCGCCTGCCGGCGGCAAGGGCGGCATCGACCTGACGGTCGGTGAACTCGTCGGAGAATGACCGGCTCCCCCAGCGGGATTCGCGATCTTCGCGACTGGCGGCACCGAAGGCTTTGATGCGGCCTTCCTTCCTGAAGAGTTCGTCGGGTACCTCGTCGAGGAACCGAGAAGGCGGGTTGTACTGGGTGTTGCCGTAGAGACTGCGGCTCTCGGCGTGCGAGACGTGGAGCACCTCGCGTGCACGAGTAATGCCGACGTACGCGAGGCGACGCTCTTCTTCCATTTCTTCGGGGTTGGCGAGGCTGCGGCTGTGCGGGAACACGCCCTCTTCGCAGCCGGCGAGGAAGACCAACGGAAACTCGAGACCTTTGGCCGCGTGCAGTGTCATCAACATGACGCGGTTGTCGCCATCGATGTCATCGGTGTCGGCGACGAGTGCCACCTGCTCGAGGAACTCGTCGACCGTTTCGAAGTCCTCGGCGAACCCAATGAGTTCGGCGATGTTCTCGATACGTCCATCGGCTTCGACGGTGCCTTCTTCTTCGAGATCGGCCATGTAACCGGATTTCTCGAGCACGATACGGAGCACTTCGGCGGGACCTTCGCTTTGGTGGTTGCCCGCTTCGTAGAGGGCCTCGAGAAACTTCGACAAGCCCTTGGCAGCCGCACCCGAGATTCCGGCCTCGTCGGCACGGTGCATTGCGGCAGCAAAGCCGATGCGATTGTCACGGGCGAGAGCATCGATTTTGTCGATGCTGCCATCGCCGATGCCGCGCTTGGGCACGTTGATCACCCGTTTCACGCTCACTTCATCGTTTTCGTTGATGGCCGCTCGGAGGTACGCGAGTGCGTCTTTCACCTCTTTGCGTTCGTAGAACCGCGTCCCGCCGATGATCTTGTACGGAACGCCATAGCGCATGAGAGCTTCTTCGAGGATTCGACTCTGCGCATTCGCACGGTAGAAGACGGCCATTTCGTTCCACTGCCGTGCTTCGGTTTCGTGTGCGTTCAACAGCTGCTGTGCGATCCACCCTGCTTCATCGTGCTCATCGTCGGCGTAGTAGCGAACGATGGGGTCTCCACCGCCCGCACTGGTCCACAGATTCTTCGGTCGGCGTTCAACGTTGTTCGCTATGACGGCGTTGGCGGCAGTGAGAATGTTCTGCGTGCTGCGGTAGTTCTGGGCAAGAACGACCGTGGTGACGTCGGGGAACGCCTCTTCGAACTGCAGGATGTTTCTGAAGTCGGCACCGCGAAAGCGATAAACCGACTGATCGGTGTCACCCACGACGCAGACGTTGTGGTGTTTGGCGCCGAGCATTAGGACGATTTCGTTCTGTGCGAGGTTCGTGTCCTGGTACTCGTCGATGAGAATGTGCTGGAAACGTTCCTGGTACATGTCGAGCACGTCGGGGTTGTTGCGGAACAACTGCACCGTGCGCAGCAACAAGTCGTCGAAGTCCATCGCACCGGCACGTTCGAGGCGCACCTGGTACTCGGAATAGATGTCGGCGTTGCGCGAATCGAGCATGCCGGCCGCAGTGTCCTTGGCCTTTGCGGGACTGACCAATTCGTTCTTCCACAGGCTGATACGGGCCTGGACACCGCGGGCGGGAAAACGTTTCACGTCGAGGCCGAAGTCGCGCACGACGTACCCAACGAGGCGCTGTGAGTCGGCCTGGTCGTAGATCGAGAATGATTTCGGGAAGTCGAGGCGCTCGGCATTGTCGCGAAGAATGCGCACACAGGCCGAGTGGAAGGTGCTGACCCACATCTTGTTGGCGACGGGTCCAACCAGCGCAGCAACGCGCTCGCGCATCTCTCCGGCCGCCTTGTTGGTGAACGTGATCGCAAGGATGCGCATGGGGTGCACGCCCTGATCAATCAGCCAAGCGATGCGCTGGGTGAGCACCCGTGTTTTGCCCGAACCCGCACCCGCGACGACAAGCAGGGGGCCGCCCGAATGCACGACAGCGTCGTACTGATCGGGATTGAGAGAGTCGAGGTCGAGCACTACCCGTTGTTTATAGCGGGTAGGTGGTCGTTCGGAGGAGGCGCGTTCAGCCGGCGCGGCCCGTGATGCGAACGGGCAGCTCGCGTGGTCCGCGAATCTGCCCGACACTCCACTTCACGACCTCGTCGGGTGCAAGTTCGAAGTCGGGGAAAGCCGCGAGGAATTCCTCGACTGCCACGCGCAATTCGAGACGCGCGAGGTTCGAACCGAGACACCGGTGAATACCAAGCCCGAATGCTGCGTGACGGTTGACCTCGCGGTCGATGATCACTTTGTCAGCGTCTTCCCACTCGGCCGGGTCACGGTTGGCGGCAGGGAACGGCAGGAGGACCCAATCGTGCTGCTTCATCTCGACACCGTGGAACTCGAAGTCTTCCTTCACGACACGCGCCATCGTGACGGGTGCGTAGGCGCGCAGGAATTCTTCGATTGCCATCGGCATGAGCTGCGGGTTGTCGACAAGACGACGTCGATCGACGGGGTTGGTGGCGAGGTGCCACAAGCTTGATCCAATCGCGCTCCACGTGGTGTCGATGCCGGCGATGAGCAGGAGAATGATCGTTCCACCGACGTGCTGTGGTGACAACGGATTGTCGAAAATCTTCGCGTTGAGAAGGAAATTCGTGAGGTCATCGCGTGGGTTGTCGATGTGGTCCTGGACCTGCTTGGCGATGTACGCATCGAGTTCCTGGAACGCCTGGATGCGCGCGCCGGGCTCGAGGTTGATGGCTTCAAGCACGTTGTGCACGAAGCCGCGGAACAATTCGCCGTCTTCGGGCGGAAAGCCGAGCATGCGTGCAATGACATTGACGGGGATGTGTTGCGCGTACTGCACGGCCGCATCGACGACGTCGTCCTTGCTCATGCCGGCGATGAGGTCGCGACACAGCTTGCGGACTTCGGGCTCCCACTCGTTGATGACGGGTGGGGCAAAGGCTGGCAGGAGAATCTTGCGCGCGTGCTGGTGGAAGGGCGGGTCGGAAGTGATGGGCGGTGCACCACCGATGGGTGCAGGCGGAGCATCGGGGTTGTCGCTTGGCTTCACCGTTGCAACGACCACGCCACGGCTCGAGAAGTGATCGGTGTCGTAGGCGATCTCGTGCACGAACTCGTGCGTCGTTGGCAACCAGGTTCCGCCGTAGCGGTTGGTGTGCGCAACGGGGCACGTGCCACGGAGTTGGTCCCAGATCGCGTGCGCGTTCTTGTTGTATTCGGGATCCGCATGGTCGAAGTCGGTGGCCCAGTCGCTGACCGGCCCGTAGATGGAGTTGTCCTCGAGATATGTCATGTCATCTGCCCGAACTTGAGAGGGGTTTGGGAACATCCCGAAGTGAGCCAACCAGCTTGGTGAGCCATTGGTCACGTCGGTTGCGCTCATCGTATCCAACGTGAGACAAACTTGCCTTATGCGTCTCAACTTCGTCATCCTCCTGCCTCCCTCCGAGGGCAAGGCAGAAGGAGGAGCGGCGAGAACCAAATGGAAGCCAACAAGTGGCGCGTTCGGCACGGCACTCGGTGCGAAGCGGACCGAGGTGGCCGCGGCACTTGCGGGTCTGCGTGGCGGGGATGCGGCCTTGCTCGGGGTCGGCGGGGCGCACCTCGATCGGGCCCGCACGGCGAACCTGTCGCTCATCGGTGCACCGACCCTTCCCGCGGCCGCGCGCTACACGGGCGTCGTGTGGGACCACCTCGACCTCGCGTCGATGTCGGGGGCCCAGCGCGAGCGGGCGCTGCCCCGCATCGTCGTACCGAGCGGCCTGCTGGGGGCGTGTCTCGCAGGCGACCCGGTTCCCGACTACCGCTTGAAAATGGGGGCGCGCCCGGCGGGTTTTGGCGGGACAATGGCGAAGTGGTGGCGCAGCGCGGTGAGTGCGGCCATCAACGACTACGCAGCCGGTTCTTTGGTGATCGACCTCCTCCCTGCCGAACATCGCTCGGTTTTTGAACCCGACCACGATGCGCTCGCCGACTACGTGGCGCTCGATCTCGTCACCCCAACCGGCAAAGCCGGTGGGCACGATGCGAAGGCGGCCAAGGGACTTCTCGCACGCCAGCTGTTGTTGTTCGCGCCGATGATTGCTTCGCGCAAGGACCTCGACCGTGCCATCAAGAAATTTTCGGATCATCGCTTCCGTGTTGTGACAAAGGTCAACTAACTTCTGCGCGCATGGAACGCCAGTTCGCAACGCTTTGGGAATCAATCGCAGACGTCATCGGTGACTCACCCGCACTCACGCACGGTGACGTCACGCGTTCGTGGTCGGAATACGACAACCGCGCTTCGCGCCTCGCCCAGGCCATGGTCGATGCGGGTCTCGGTGCCGACAGCAAAGTCGGCTTGTACCTCTACAACAGCAACGAGTATCTCGAGGCGCACTTCGCCGCATTCAAGTTCCGCGGCGTGCCGGTGAACGTCAACTACCGCTACCTCGACGAGGAACTTTGGTACCTCCTCGACAACTCCGATGCCGAGGCCCTCTTCTTCCACTCGTCTCTTGGTGACCGGGTCGCACGAGTCGTCGATCGACTTCCGAAGCTCAAGTTGATCGTCGAGGTCTCCGACTCGTCCGACCACCACGTGGCCAAGGCGGCCGCCTACGAATCCGTCGTGTCGGGTCACTCACCGATGAAGCGGATCACCCGCAGCGAGGATGACACCTACATGCTCTACACCGGTGGAACCACCGGAATGCCAAAGGGCGTCATGTACAAGATGGGTCCGATGGCGCAAGGTTTCATCACGGGTGGTTTGCCACTCGTCGGTCTTGCACCACCCGCCACAATCGACGAACTACCCGCAACCGTGAAGGCAGGAGTCGAAGCCGGAACGGGCGTGGTCTCCATGCCCAGTTGTCCGCTCATGCACGGCACCGGCATCTGGATCGGCGCGATGATGCCCCACATCGGTGGTGCGCACGTCATCACGATGAAGTCGCGCAGTTTCGATGCCGTCGAGATGCTCGAAACCGTCGAAGCCCGAAAGATCTCGCTGACCGTCGTTGTCGGCGACTCGTTCGTCAAGCCGATCATCCGCGCCATCGACGATGGCGCAGCCAAGGGTCGCACGTACGATCTCTCGTCGCTCAAGCTGATGTTGTCGTCAGGTGTCATGTGGACGGCCGAAGTGAAGGAGCAGCTCCTTGATCGAGTCGAGCATCTCGTGCTCGTCGACGCGATGGGCTCATCCGAGGGCGCGATGGGTACGGCGATTTCGATGAAGGGTCTCCCGCCGCAAACCGCGAAGTTCAGCCTTCAGCCCACCACCAAGGTCTTCACCGACGACGATCGCGAAGTACAGCCGGGCTCGGGCGAAATCGGCAAGGTTGCCGCCGGCGGAAGCGTTCCCTTCGGCTACTACAAGGACCCCGAGAAATCGGCAAAGACGTTCCGCACCATCAACGGAATTCCTTACTCGTTCCCCGGCGACCTCGCGATGGTGGCCGAGGATGGTTCGCTCATCCTGCTCGGCCGCGGCAGCCAGGTCATCAACTCCGGCGGCGAGAAGATCTTCCCCGAAGAGGTGGAAGAGGCCGTGAAGCGAGTGCCGGGTGTGCTCGACTGCCTCGTCGTCGGCATCGAAGACGAAAAGTTCGGCCAGGCCGTCACCGCGGTTGCATCACTGGTCCCCGGCCAAAGCGTCGATGAAGCCACCGTCATCGCGGGCGTGAAGAACCAACTCGCCGGCTACAAGGCGCCCAAGCGTGTGGTGTTCGTGTCGTCGGTGCCGCGCGCGCCGAACGGAAAGGCCGACTACAAGACCGCAAAGGATCTCGCCGTCGACGGCCTCAAGTAAGAAGTTTGTCGCGCAGAAAATCAAGCACCTGCGCAACGCCCTCTTCCTGACGTTGCTCGGTGAGAACCGAGTGATCGGACTTCTTCGTCGACGGGAATTCAACTGCGACAAATGCATCGCCGAGAAGCGTGCGCAATGAAGTAAAACGA
>RGCG01000049.1 GCA_009919275.1 Actinomycetota bacterium | reverse complement strand
CAGCCGTACACCGACCCCGTGCAGTACGAGCTCGAGCGCGAGCACGTTCTCAACAAGCATTGGCTCCTCGGCGGCCGATCCGAGGACTTTCCGAACCCCGGAGACTGGATCACCTTTGAGGGTCACGGCGAGACGATCATCATCACGCGTCAACCCGACGGAGGCGTCGCCGCCTTCCACAATGTCTGTCAGCACCGAGGCCCCGCAATCGTCGGAGAGTTGAAGGGCTGCAAGGCGCGGCGGTTCACCTGCCCCTACCACGGTTGGGTGTACGACACGACGGGCAAGTTGGTTGGTGTTCCCGAGCGCGAGGACTTTTCCGAAGAACACCTGCGCGACGTTCGCGCGCCAAAAGTTGCCGCCGCCGAGTGGGGAGGCTGGGTGTGGATCAACCTCCTCGGTGATGACGCCCCACCGCTGGCCGAAGGTCTCGGTTCCGACATCATGGCCGACCTCGGCGCATTCAACATGGATCAAATGGTTGTTTACGAGGTCGTCGAGTGGGACGTCCCCGTGTCCTACAAGGCAATCGTCGACGGGTTCAACGAGATCTATCACGTCACCGAACTGCACCATTCGCCGCCCGAATTCACGAAGGCGTGTCGCAAGGCCGCGTTCCATGTCCTTGGCGACAACTACATGTGTTTCGTGCCGCGTCCGCAGCACCTCGACAAGTGGGACGAAAATTTCGATCACCACAAGTGGGCCATCTGTCACTACGTGGTTTTCCCGAACACCGTGTTCAACTGCAACCCGGAACACATCCAGGTGTTCAACCCGATTCCGCTCGGCGTCGATCGCACGCGTTTCCTGTGCTGGCAGTTGATCTATCCGGGTGATCAAAGCGACCCTGAATACGCCGACTACTTCAACAAGATGTCAGACCATTGGGCAACGCTGAAGGTCGTCGTCGGCGAGGACATTTCCATTTACGAGCAGTTGAAGCGAACGAAGCAGTCGTCCGGATACAAGGAACACATCCTCTCCGAGCGCGAGTGCAAGATCCACCGCTACCACGAGACAATCGCCCTGAAGATTCGCGGCAAGAATTGGACTGACGTTCAGTAGAGCGTCGTCAAATGGCGAGAATGCGCCGCGCCTCGGCGATTGCCGAGTCGTGGTTGTCGACTTCCACCGACACGAATCCGTAGTTTCGCGCGGCAGAAACCATGTCGGGCGTGTCGTCAATGAACAGCGCCTCGTGGGCCTCGATGTCGAGTTCGGCGAGGGCGATGTCGAAAATTGCGCGATTCGGCTTCCGTACTCCCACGGAGCACGAGTACACCACCGAATCGAACCGTCCGACGTGGTTGGTGATTTCATCCCAACGCGGGATGTACTCGGTGAAGATGTTCGACACGATCCCCGTTTTGTAGCCGGCATTGCGAGCATCGTCGACCAGACGGTGCATTCCGTCGTGGGGGGTCACATGGGAGAAGAGAGAGTGCGGGGAGTCGGGGTGCATGAGGGTCCACACGGCGTCGCGAGCCTCGCCAAGGGTGGCGACGAAATCGTTCATCGAGATCTCACCCCGCTCGAGGCGGTGTGAGGGCAGGTCGCCGTCGTGGCCGACCATGAAGGTGTCACGGAACTGCGGACCCACCTTGGAAAGGTCGACCGCTCCACCTGCTTGAATCTTTTCGAATGTCTCGCGCAGTGGGCTGGTGAGCACCCCGCCGACGTCGAAGATGACGGCCTTGATCGAAGTACTGGGGGGCACCCCGTGAGTGTGGCACAACACTCTGAACGAGGACTGAATTCGGCGTGAACCGGCGCAATAGGGTGGAGTTCGTGGTGGAACATTTCGACGTCATCGTCGTGGGTGCGGGAATTTCCGGTATCGGGGCCGCATGTCACCTGGCGCAACGGTGTCCCGACCGCACCTTCGCCGTCCTCGAGGGACGTGAATCGATCGGTGGTACGTGGGATCTGTTTCGTTATCCCGGCGTTCGCTCCGACAGCGACATGCACACCCTCGGGTATTCGTTCAAGCCCTGGACGCACGAGAAGTCGATCGCCGATGGACGTTCGATCATGGAGTACCTGCGCGAGACCGTCGAGGAATTCGCTATCGAATCAAAGATTCGGTTCCGGACCCACGTGGTGTCGGCTTCTTGGTCATCGCCAGATGCGCGATGGACTCTGACAACCAGCGACACGAGGACAGGGGAAGAGTCGACGATCTCGTGCAATTTCCTCTTCATGTGCTCGGGCTACTATTCCTACAAGGGCGGTCATGAACCGGAGTTTCCGGGGCGCGATCGTTTCCGCGGCGTCGTCGTGCACCCCCAGAAGTGGTCCGAAGATCTCGATTACACCGGCAAGAAAGTGGTGGTTGTCGGATCGGGAGCCACCGCGGTCACCCTCGTCCCCGCCATGGCCGATCGTGCGGCTCGTGTGACGATGCTGCAACGCACCCCGACGTGGATGGTGTCGCGACCCGACGTCGACAAGTTCGCCAACAGGATCCGCAAGGTCCTTCCCGGTCGACTCGCCTACGCCGTCACTCGCTTCCGAAACACCGCCTTCCAGCAGCTCGCCTACAACCGTACGCGCACCCATCCCGAGCGTGTCCGAAAGTTTCTTCTCGAAGAGATTCGCAAGGAACTTCCCGAGGGCTACGACGTGGAGAAGCATTTCACTCCTCCCTACAACCCCTGGGACCAGCGTCTTTGCCTCGTTCCCAACAGCGACTTCTTCAAGGGCATCAAGGCGGGAAAGATCGACGTCGTCACCGACAAGATCCTCACGTGGACGGAGAACGGAATCGATCTGGTATCGGGCCAGCATCTCGACGCCGACATCATCGTCACGGCGACGGGTCTCGAACTGGTGACCCTCGGGGAAATGGACTTCACCGTCGATGGTGAACCGGTCGATTTCTCGAAGACCTGGACCTACAAGGGCCTCGCGTATTCAGGGGTGCCCAATCTCGTTTCCACGTTCGGCTACATCAACGCTTCGTGGACGTTGCGCGCCGATCTCACGTCGGAATATGTCTGTCGACTCCTCAACCACATGCGCTCCAAGAACGCACGAATCTGTCGACCGACACTGCGTCATGAAGACAAGGGCATGCCCGAGCGTCGGTGGATCGAAAATTTCAGTGCCGGCTACATGGAACGTGTCATGCATCTCTTTCCACGGCAGGGCGACCGCGAACCCTGGATCAATCCACAAAATTTCAAACGGGACAAGAAGATGTTTCGTGAATCCCCGATCGACGATGGGGTGATGATCTTTGGTTGAGAACGAACACGTCGAACTCCTCGAGGGGATTCGGACCACACGGGCGATTCGACGCTATGCACCAGAATCGGTTCCCGACCACGTGCTGCGCGACATTCTTTTCGCTGCGACCCGTGCGCCCAGTGGTTCGAACCGACAGCCTTTTCGATTCATGGTCTTCACCGACTCCCCGCGTTCGCGAGAAGTGAAAGAGATGATCGCACGTGGTGCGCGAGAAATTTGGGGCGGCAAGCGCACCAACGAGGGCTACGACGAGGGCAGCGGGCAGCGACCCGATTCCCCGAAGGCACGCATGGCCCGCACGATGCAGCACTACGTCGACAACTTCGCGGAAGTTCCCGTTCTCGTGCTCGCCGTCAACCTGCGCTACCGCGGCAAGGTTCACATCGAAGGGGCATCCATCTATCCGGCGTGCCAGAACCTCCTTCTCGCCGCCCGCGGCCTTGGGTATGGCGGAGCGCTCACGGCCTTCCACGCGCCCGTGGAGGCCGATCTCACGTCCCTCCTCGGCCTACCTGACCACGCCCAGATTGCCGCCACGATCACCCTCGGCAAACCAGCGGGCGCTCATGGGCCGGTTCGGCGGGCACCAATGGCCGAGCTCGTCTTCGGCGATACCTGGGGAGAGGCTCCCGAGTGGGCCGTCGACCCCGAGGGCACGCGCTTCACCGCGAAGATGCCCCTCTGAGGCGATCGCAACGCATTTCTGCGACGAATGTGGAGCGGGTGACGGGAATCGAACCCGCATAGCCAGCTTGGAAGGCTGGAACTCTAGCCATTGAGCTACACCCGCGTATGTCGGTAGAAGACGTTATCGGGCGTGGGAACGGTTAGCCACGGGAATCGACGGCACGCCGCCGCCGCGCACGCACCACGATGATGCCAAGACCAAGAAGGATCGCGGCGATGACGCCGTACTGCAGGTAGTCGCCCCACTTGCCCGCTTTTTCCCACTGATCGCCGAGGCCCCATCCGATGGCGACCCAGACGACGTTCCAGACGAGCGAACCCGCGGCGGTGAGGAGTGTGAATCGCAGGACGGGCATCTTTTCCGCACCGGCCGGAATTGAGACAACCGAACGGACGACGGGAATGAGGCGGCCGAAAAGCACGACGAACGTGCCGTGCCGCTCGAACCATTCGAAGCCTTTGTGGACGTCGCTCTTTTTCAGGCCGAGGTACTTGCCCACGCCGGCGAGCAGCTTCTCGAGACGTTCTTCGTGAACAAGGCGACCGATCGCATAGAGAAAATAAGCACCGACAACCGAACCCACCGTTGCGGCGAGAACGCCGCTGACGAAGTCGAAGCGGCCTTCGCTCACGTTGAAGCCGGTGAGGAGAAGTATCAGTTCGGAGGGAATTGGTGGAAAGACGTTTTCGAGCGCGACGAGAACGGCGACACCTACGAATCCGATTGCGTCGATGACGTCAGCGGCCCAGTTGATCATTGCAACGATGCTAGGCGTGGGCACCACGTCGGTGGCTGACCCACTTTCGGGTGGGGGTCGGGTCGTAAACTCGAGCCATGTCGCAATTCCCGGGTCGATTGGGCGCCTGACGTGCTCTCGCGCCCCGTCGAGCGCTTGCGGGAACGCTTCGATGTCGCCATCGTCGGCGGCGGCATCACGGGAATCTGGGTGGCTCGCGAGGCCGCGTCGCGCGGTCTCAAAGTTGCTTTGGTTGACAGGGGTGATTTTGGCGCCGAAACGAGTGCCGCCACCACCAAATACATCCACGGCGGGATTCGGTACCTCGAGCAGTACGACTTCGGCGTCGTGCGCGAGAGTTTGCGCGAGCGTCGAATTCTGGCCCTTGGTGCGCCGCACCTTGTCGAACAGACCAAGTTCATCATGCCCGCCTGGCGCTGGAGCAAACCCGGTGCACCGATTCTCGGGGCAGGTATGGCGCTGTACGACTTGCTGTCGTACGACCGGAATCGGGAAGCACCGTCGTCTCTACGCATCCCGCACCCGCGGTGGATGTCGAAAAAGAAACTGTTGAAGTCGGTGCCATGGCTCGAACCGTCCGGGTTGCTGGGCGCATTCGCCTATCACGACACCCTGAACGTTCACCCCGAGCGCCTGCTGTTGGCCTACGCCAAGTCGGCCGAGGCTGCGGGCGCCGTACTCGTCAATCACTGCCGGGCAGATGCCTTCGTTGTCGACCACCGGGGCGAGCAACTCGTGGTCGAAGGCATTCGAGCAACCGATCTTCTGAACGGTGAGTCGATCGAGGTTCATGCCGGGGTGATCGTGAACGCGGCAGGACCGTGGATCGACAGCGTCCTTGCAACGCTCGGCCGTGACGCGGGCGTCGGAGTCGATAGGTCGAAAGGCGTGCACGTCCTGACGCGACCCATCGGCGGCGGGACCGTGCGCGATGCTGTTTTTGCCCGCGCGAAGTCGGGTCGACACGTCATCGTGTCGCCATGGATGGGGAAGTCCTTCATCGGCCCCACCGATACGCCCATGGGTGGCGAAGAGATTCGAGCGGATCGTGATGACGTTCGGTCGATTCTCGACACGGTGAATTCAACGATGGGTCGTAGCGAACGTCCGCTGACCGCGGACGATGTCGAACTCACGACAGTCGGCGTGCGTCCACTCATCAAAGCGCCCGGCTCGGAAGGCACCTACACGGCAAGTCGCCGCCACGAGCTGTACCACCACGTCAAGCAAGGCATCGAGAATGTGTGGACCATCGGGGGAGGCAAGTGGACGACGGCTCGCGCGACGGCCGAGGAAATGGTCGACGAGTTGTTCAGGCACGAACTGAAGCGCTTGCGCGAGGTCAAGACCAATTCACGCCGCGGCGCCGCATTCGGCACGTTTGCATGGGCGCGTGACGCCGGCCCGTACTTGGCCGACGCCGGTCGCGAGCTGGTCGAGGCGGGACTCTCGACAAAGTCGGCCGAAATCGTTGCGCGTCTCTACGGCACCGAGTACGTGGACATCCTCCATCTTGTGTTGGGTGATCGACGTCTCGCGGAAGCCCTGCCGTCGGGCGATATCGCCGCCCAGGTGGTGTTCGCCGTTTCGAGCGAGGGGGCAAGAACATTGTCCGACATCATCGATCGCCGCCTCATCGCGGGGACGGTCGGTCGGGTCGACCGTGAGAGTCTCGAGTGGGTGGCGCGGTTCGCGGCCCCGTTGCTCGGATGGGACGCCTCGCGTGCCGAGCGCGAGGTGTCGAGAGAAGACGCGCGACGCCGCGCAGCCGACTTCAGTCGAACGGCGTGAGAGAAACGACTACCCGGCGGTCAGTATCGGCGCCTTCTTTTGTGCTTGGAGCGCCAACACCCTGGAAGCGGATCCACTGTTGTACTCCGAGGCCGGCAAGGTAATTGGCCACGACGATTGCGCGACGCTCGGAAATCTTCTTGATGAACGAGGCTGGCGTTGTCGAACTTTGGCGCGAGTATCCCGTCACGTTCACCAAGCCACCGTCACGCTTCACGATGGCCGCGATGCGGGCCAGTTCGGCCTTGCCGGCTGCGCTCAGCGCGGTCGAGGCTCCGACGAAGTACACGGGCGCGCCAATGGCGGTCCCGACCGGTACGAACCGAACCGCGGTGACACCTTTTTGCACGTTTGCGGCGGAATCGGTGAGACGAGCCGCGCTTGCCGTGGGTTTCCATCCATTGGTTGCCAACGCCGAAACGCCGTACGCGTTGGCGAATTGAACGGCTACTCGGACGCGCGAGGACGAATAGGGAATCGTGACGCTGGTCTGCGGGTTCGACTTGTCGACGGCCACCTTGATGCGCAAGAGGACCCGCCCCGTTGTGCCTGCGACAGTGATGATCGCATGCGAGATGGGTACCGATGTCTTGGGTGCCATGGCGATGACGTTCGACTTGTTGCGCGACGCCGCTGCCGACACCCGCACCGTGCCGGGTGCGGGTGGCAGAGTGAGTGACACGCGAGTCGCCGTCGCTGACTCGGTGACTGATCCCCACACACTGGGTATTGCGGAGAATGCCTGGGCGAAGTAGCTCTCGGACGTGGCTCCTTCGCCGACCGCATTGAACGCGCGTGCCGTGAAGGTGTACGCGGCGCTCATGGCCAAACCTTCAACGGTGCACGAGAGATCGGTCGAGCTGCAGAGAACGACGTCTCTGCTGTCGAGGTTCGAGACACCCCGCAGGCGGTAGCTGGTGATCGCGCGGCCACCATCGGAAGTGGGTGCCGTCCATTCGATGAGAGCCGACGTCCCCTTCCGTGTGATCGACGTGATCTTCGGAGCACCCGGACGCGCGGGCATGGTGACACGTGCGGTGGCGGCATCGGATGAGCCGACACGGGTGACTGCCCGGACGCTGACCACGACGGTCGCACCGGCCGGGACATCACGAAGATCGCACGAGAGGGCCAGCGAAGACGTTTGGCTGCACGTGCCGGCTGTGGTCGTGACCCCGTAAGACGTGATTGGGGAGCCACCATCGCGCAGCGGGGTTGCCCATGCAACCGTGGCCGTCGAGACCGAGGTCGCTTCGATCGACAGATTGCGTGGCTGCTCGGCAA
The DNA here is from genome assembly GCA_009919275.1 of Actinomycetota bacterium. GTDB lineage: Bacteria > Actinomycetota > Acidimicrobiia > Acidimicrobiales > Ilumatobacteraceae > F1-20-MAGs119. The sequence continues at coordinate 4,612 of RGCG01000049.1, read as the reverse complement.
CGTTCATCTTCGGTACCACGGCTTCGGCCGTGTTCGACGCGCCGGGTGATGCGCTGAGCGACGTAACGGTCACAACCTTCACGTCGTAGGTCTTTCCCTTCACCAAACCGATCAAGGTCGTTCCGCGCGAGGTCGGATTGGACATGACGGTCACACCAGCCCGTGATGCGACGGTCACCGCCGCAGGAGTGCTGAACTCTTCCGTGCCGCGCTCGCGGTAACTCACGTCGTATCGCACGAGCGTTCCACCACCGAGGTTCGGCGGGTCGACCCAGGACAACTGCAGGGACTCATCACGTCGGACGCCCGCGAGGTCACGCACCGCCTCGGGTGCCGCAAACGGTGTCACCGGCTCGGATTCGGCGGAGAAGTCACCAACACCCGCCTCGGTGACGGCCGCAACTTTGACTCGGTACGGAGTGCCGTTCGCGAGTCCCGTGAGGGCACAGGTCAACGTCGTTGCGCTGCAGTCGGACCGAGAAGTGGGGTCGCCTTGGTTTGGGGTGGCCACCACGACATAGGCAAGGATCGGTGAGCCACCGTCGGTCGGCGGGACCGAGTAACTGGCGTTGATGCGCGAATCGCCGGGCGATGCGCTCATGAGGTGCGGTACGCCGGGCAGGCCGGCGCGGACGATGAGTGTTCGTGTGATCGGTGATGCCGCCGCGTAGGAAAGGTCGCCGCCCTGCGAAGCCGTGATGTCACACGTACCCGGAGCGACGATGGTGACCAGACCAACGGCAGAGACCGAACAAGCCGCACCCGTCGCAGTGAAGGCAATCGGCAAGCCGCTCGATGACGACGCTTCGACGACGAACGGTGCCTCGCCGATGCGATGTTCCGCGGGCTGGGCAAAGGTGATGTTCTGGTTCAGACTGCCAACCGTTATCGACTGTGTGATTGATGTCGCCGCGCTGAAGTTGACGTTGCCCTGCTGTCGCGCCGTCAGTACACAAACACCCTTGTCGATGAAGGTGACGACGCCTGACCTCATTGAGCAGGCTGTGTCGGCCCCCGCCGTCACCGAAATCGTCGGCGTCAGTCCGGAAGACGCCCGGGCTCCGGGGATGTACGAACTACCCGGAATCGGGGAAGACGGAAGTCGTGACACGAACTCGAGTGTCTGTTCCTGCTTCGCCACGACAATTGTCACGTCGGCACTGGAAGCGGCGATGTGGTTGGCGCTCGCGGCCTTTGTGGCGCGCACGATGCAACTGCCTGCTCCGCTGGTGGTGAGTTCCCCGGTGGCGGAAACGGCGCACTTGCCGGATATGACCGCGTACCGCAGGGTGCCGCTACCACTGCCGCCGACGGCCACGAGTTGCATGGTCGAGCCAAACGTCATGGACAGGCCATTTGCGAAGCTGAGCGCGGTTTGCGGGGCTTTATCGATGAACATCGTGGCAGTCGCCGAACCCGAATAGTTGGTTTCATCGACGGTGGCTACAACAGGGTAGATACCCGCATTCACGGGCGCGTTCGTGGTCGCCTGTGCGCCGATTGTCTGATAGGTGTAGATCAGTTTCTTGCCGGGAAGCGAAGTGGTGGCCAGCGCATTGTGCGCCGCTCCGGTGAAGACAACAGAGAGGCTCGACTCGGAGAAAGTGACCGCTACCGGCTGCTTGGTGATGGCGACCGCGCCGGTGACGTAGGTGAACGCGTAGTTGGGCGAAACCGCGGCGGAACACGAGGTTGTTTGGCTGGATGCTGCATTCGAGGTCGTCGTGTACGTGGTCGTGCAACTCGGGCGAGTGGTGAGGTCTGTGGCGGATTCGTTGTAGGCAAACGCCGAGTACGACGGTGTCACGGTGGGGATTGCATCCCCGTAGGTGACCGCGTGCGACGAGGCGGTGATCGTGAGCGGCTTCTTGGCAATCGTCACCGTCACGTCGGTCGTTGTCGTGGCGGTCATGTGCAGGGTTCCCTGGGCGACGGTCGCCGAGATGATGCAGGTGCCGGCGCCCGTGATTGTGACCGTTCCGTTCGCTGGGTCGACCGTGCAAGTGCCCGAGGAAACTGTGTAGGTCACGGAGCCGTCGCCCACGCCACGTGACGCAGTCGCCGACACGTTGAACGTGGCGTCACCGTATGTCTTCGCAAACGACGTCGTGGCGAAAGAGATGCTGCGCACGTGGCGGCGCGTGATCGTGGTGGTTGAAGTCGTTGCGGTCGCGGCTCCGGTGTTGCCGGCAGCATCGATGGCGCCGGTCGCGGCGAATTCCGGGATCACGGTGCCGCCCGAGCAGCCGGTGATCGTGAGCGTGCGGGTCGCGCCGGTGTCGCTGCCCGGGTCGAACACGCAGCCGTCGGCCGAGCCCGTGTTGATGAAGTCGCTGCCAGTGATTCCGGTGACGGACTCGGAGAACGCGATGGCGTACGTCAGAGTCGTGAGGTTGGTCGGTGTCGCCATCGTCGATGTGAATGCCGAAACGAGCGGGATGATGCCGTCGACAGCTTGTGCCGTACTCGCACCGACAGAGGAATGGGTGATCGTTGCCGAAAGATCAGCCGAGTCCTTGATTGTGCCACCGTTCAAGCCGAGCGCATTCGTCGACAAGCTGAGGCCACCTGCCGCGGCGTCGGTTGGTGCGATGGTGTAGTCGAACCGAAGTGCCGCACTGCCCGAGCCCGACACGTAGGTCGCGTACTTAGCGGTGAGTCCGCCAAGCGGAATACGTGGTGCACCGGTGACGAACACTGGCTCGGAGAACGTGGCCGTCACCGACACGGTGTCGCCGATTCCGTAGAGACTGTCGCTGCCGGAAGTCGAAGAGAATACGATCGACGACACGGTCGCATACGTCTCGGTGACGGTGATCGTGCTCGTCGGGGTTCCGCTGAGGTTGTTCGTGCTTTGGCCGTCGTCGACCCGCCACGTGATGGTTCGGGTCGGTGCGGTGAGGGTGGGGTTCGTCGGGTTGTTGGTGTTGTTCCGGAACGTGACCGCTCGGAATGCAGCTTGGTACTGGGCAGGTGTGGCCGACCCGCTGAGCGTCAGCACGCCGGTAGCCGAATCGTACGTACCAGTGACCGCGCCCATTGTCGCGGGGTCGTTGGTCAGCGCGAGAACGTCGCCCGTGGTCAGCCCCGCGGTGATCGACACGGTGGCGCCCGTCAGGTTCGCGGTGTCGCCGTCTTCGACGCTGATGCCGGCAAGCACCCGGCCGGCGTTCGCATTTTCGACGTAGGTCAGTTCCTCGCCGAGTAGCGACGGCAAGCGAATCTCAGAAATCTGCATCATTGATCCGGAGACGATCGTCGGGAAGGACACGCGGTAATACCGGTATGCGGTGGTGTTCGCGAAGGCGACAGCGGGGTAGTCAGTGAAGTAGCCGCTCGGTGCCGCGAGCGAGCCCGACGACACAAGCGTGAAGGTCGAGTTGTCGTTCGACCCGTGGACCGCGTACGACGTCGGGTTGCGAACCGACTCGTCGTTCGCGGTTGTCAAACCGAGGCCGGTGACGGCCTTTGGATTCCCTGCACCGAGGTCGATGGTGACACCCGAGCCCGCGCCCGAAAAGTTGAGGTACTTCGTGCTTGTCAGATTGTCGAACGCTCGCCACACCTGTTCTGTCGGCGGACTCGAGCCGCCGCCCGCTGCGGTGGCGTGGTAGCGGGTGTAGGCCGATGTGGGCAGGCCGTCAGTCACGTCGGCGATGGTTCCGACCGTGACCGTTGCGATCGGGTTGTCGTTGACGGCCGTCATCGACACGCCAAGCGACATGGAGCCGATCGAAGCTGCAGAGTCGGTCGCTGTGATCGGGTACGAGGTCGATGCTGCGGCGGTGAGGGCGTTCAATGTCGTTGCATCGGGTTCGAATCGATACTTGCCGCTCGACGACTGGAGGTAGAGCGAACCGTAAGAGTTGGTAAACACCCGGTCGAAATTGAGCGTGCCCGTCGACCAAGGCAGGGGACTGGCGGGCGACAGGGTTGTCGAACCTGTTACATCCCACGACGAGATGACGTTCGATTCGGCATCGGTTGCCGTGAACTGGCCCATCTGGATGGTGAACGTATCCTTCGCGGCGGTGTCGGCGAAGGCGAACGAAGCCGCAGCGACAACAGGTAGGTCGTTGGCCGCTGTGATCGAGACGGTGAAAGTGGCAGAGGCTGTCTGGATTCCGTCGGTGACGGTGACCGTGTGGGTTTCGGTCGTGTTCGCCGACAGAGCGCTGATGACAGTGCCATTCGGGGCGTACGAGTAGGCGCCGGTTGCCTTGGTGACAGTCAGTGTGCCGTACGTTCCCACACGTGAGACGGTGGTGCCGTTGTCGGTCCCCGACGTGATCGAGTAGCTGAGGACATCGCCCGGGTCGACGTCGCTGGCACCGAGATCACCGGTGACGGCCGAGTATGTATCCACCCCGGTCGTGTCGGTGTACGACGCCGTCGCCGGTGTCGGCAGAACGGGAATGTTGTTGATCGTGATCGTGGTGGTGGCGGTGGCCGACACTGCGGGACCGGCGTTCATTGCAATGTCGTCGGCGGCACCCGAGTCGAACTGCGGCGTGACCGTTCCCTTGGTGCTGCATGTCGCGGTGACCGTGCGTGTAGTGGCGGAGGTGTCGGTGCCGGGGTCGAATGAACACGTTGCGGTTCCGGTGTTCGA
>RGCG01000048.1 GCA_009919275.1 Actinomycetota bacterium | reverse complement strand
CGAAAGTTGCCTAGCGGCCCTTCCAATTCGGGGCACGCTTTTCGATGAACGCAGTGAGTCCCTCTTTCGTGTCCTCTGACGACATGACGCCGGCAAACTCGGCATTGGTCATCTTGATGAGGTTTGCGTCGCTTTCGTAAGCGGCGGCAAGCACGACCTTGCGGCTGGCCCACACGGCGAGGGGCGCCGCGGCACAGATCTTTTCGGCAAGTGACAGCGCAGTTGGCATCACCTGTTCCGGCGCGACGCAGTGGTTGACGAGACCGAGTTCGTACGCACGCTGCGCGGGGAGTGGTTCGCCGGTGAGGATGATCTCCATCGCAGCAGACTGTCCAATCGCGCGCGGAAGGCGAAAGAGACCTCCTGCGCCCGCGATGAGGTTGCGCTTCACCTCGGCCAGCCCGAACGCTGAACGAGTGGAAGCAACGACCAGATCACATGACAACACGATCTCGCAGCCTCCGGCCGTGGCGAGACCGTCGACTGCGACGATGATCGGCTTGCGGCGGTCGCGGTAGGTGAGACCGGCAAAACCACCACGTTGGGTGTTCAACGCCGCGGCATTGCCGGAATTGATGGCCTTCAAGTCGGCACCGGCACAAAAAACCGGCTTTTCCTGACCTGCGGTATTTGCCGTGAGAATCGACACCCATACCTCGTCGTCGGCCTCGATCTTGTCGATTGCCGACTCAACGCCACTCGCCACGTCGCCGTTGACCGCGTTGCGCGCTTCCGGACGATTCAGCGTGATGATTCCCACGCGACCACGCTTTTCGTACTGGACGATGTCAGACATTTTCTGTGCTCGCTTCCTTCTTGCGCTCGGGACGGTTGGAGGGCCTGCCGCCCCGCTTGTCGGATGATTTCTTGTCGACGGGACGAGTGGGCCGCAACGGACGGGGCATTGCTGCACCGGGAGCCACCGTCACCCCGAACTTGGCGGCAACCTGCGGCATTGCCGGAGCGAGCCGCGTCACGCAGGCCAGGAGTTCGGGGGCAACAACGGTGGGCACGCCGGGCGCCGACAGTTGCGCGCGAACCGGACTGAACGCGGCCGCCTCGAGCATCGCAATCCAGCGGTCGGCTGGCGCATCGACTTCGAGTGCGGTCGACGCCGCCGTAGCGAGACGTCCGGCGAGCTCGGAAGGGAAACGTGCACCGGCCTTCGGTGGTTGGGAGGACAATTTGAGCGCGCGCACGACGCGACCGACGCCGAGTGCAGCGTCGATGTCGGAAAGCCATTCGGCGTGGTCTTTTTCCTGCCGCGCAACCAGACCTTCTTTCAGTCGACCCGCGATTGCACGGGTCGACTCGTCACGAGCGATTGCGGGATCGTCGCCGGTGGTGACAACCGAGCGAAGATCACGCAGGTCGAGAGAATCGAGGTCGGCTACCGCTGCGTCAGCACGATCGAGCCACTCTGCCACTCGGAGCTTCGGGAGGAGGTTCTCTGCCATCGTGACGAGGCCGTCGGCGGGAATGACTTCTTTTCCTTCGGCGGCGAGAACTTTGTTCTGCTCGACCACCGCTGCACGAACGGCGGGGATACCACCCTGGAGAACACGCTCGGCGATTGCACGTTGCGCTTCGGGCAACGAAGCGAGCACGTCATTGCGATGTGCACGGCCGGGCTTCAGGCGCTTCGCCTTTGGACGTTGTGGGAGTTCGGGCGGCGGTGTGAATGGACCACGACGCTTGCGCCCATCTGCGGCTTCGGGCTTGTCGCCGCTGCGTTCGCCGCGTGGGGTCCGCTTGTCATCGCGACGCGGACGCTCGGCCCGCGGAGCCTTGGTCTCGATCACGGGCTTGAAGGGCTTGTCGGAGGCGAGTAGTTCGAGCTTGTTCGTCTTCTCGACGCGTTCTTTGCCCGCAACGACGGAAAGGATCGTGATGCCGTCGATGTCGAAGTCGGCCTCGACCTTGACCACGTCGCCAACTTTCGACCCACCACCGAGAACCGAACCTTCGAGGACACCCTTTGGCTCACGTGCACCGGCGGCCCGCCAGGTCCACGTGCCGTCCGGACGGCTGCTCGTGAGTTCGATTTCGATGCGACGCGACATAGGGACACAACGCTAACGGGTGAATGCCCTGTCGTCTCATTCCTGACGGACCACCGGGAAGCACCTCCGACTAGGGTTCCCGCGTGGCCATATACGCATTGGGCGATCAGGTGCCCGACATTCACCCGACTGCATTCGTGCATCCCGATGCGACCATCATCGGCAGTGTCACTATCGGTGCCGGATCCAGCATCTGGCCCGGCGCCGTACTGCGCGGAGATGATGGATACATCTCCGTGGGTCGCGACACCTCGATTCAAGACGGAAGCGTGCTGCACACAACACCGATGTGGCCCACGATTGTCGGAGACGAATGCATCGTCGGGCACATCGTTCATCTCGAAGGCTGCACGGTCGAAGACCGTGCCCAGGTGTCGAACGGAGCCATCGTGCTGCACCAGGTCGTCGTGCGCACGGGTTCGATCGTCGCGGCGAATGCCGTTGTCCTGAACGGTCTCGAGGTGCCCGCCGGCGCACTCGCCGTTGGCGCACCCGCCGTCATCAAAGAGGGCCGTGCAAAAATGGACGTCGTCGCCATGGGCGTCAAGTCCTACATCGACAAGGCAGCGCGCTACCGGTCACAGATGCGCCGCATCGACTGACGTGCTCACCCTCCTCGTCGTCGAGGTGCCAACGGACAACGTCGAGTACGCCTCTGATCTTTTGTGGGCTTTCGGCGCGCAGGCCATCGAGGAGCGCGCCATCGGCGACCTCGTCGAATTGCGAACGGACTTCGGCGAAAGCCCACTCGAGCGATGGTGCGATCTCATCGGCACCCATCCGTCCGCCGCCGCTTGGCCCGCCCGCATCGACCGTGTTGATCCTTCGGTAACCGAGGGCTGGCGCGACCACGTCGGAGTCACCACCGTGGGAGAAGTGAGGATCGTTCCGGCCTGGTGGTCCAATGAGCGCAAACCCGGCGATGTTCTCATCGAGCCCGGGGGATCGTTCGGCATGGGAGACCACCCGACCACGCGAGCAACCCTCACTCTCGCCCTGCAGACACCCGGTTCGAGCGTTCTCGACATTGGTTGTGGTTCAGGCGTACTCGGCATCGCGCTCGCGGCAACGCGCGGTTGTCGTGTCGTCGCCGTCGACATCGCTCCTGCCGCAATCGAGGCGACCCTGTCGAATGCCCATCGAAACGGGGTTGACCGGCTCGTTCTCGTCGAAACGGGCGACGTTCGCTCGGTGCGCGGAACCTACGACCTCGTCCTCGCGAACATCCTCGCTCCGGTGTTGCTCGCCGATGCTGCCGACGTTGCCTCCCGGGTGGCAACTCTCGGGTCGGTGGTGCTGAGCGGCTTCACTGCATCTCGAGTCGACGACATCGCGCGGGCCTACTCCGCGTTGGGCCTCGTCGAAGTCGAGCGTCTCGAAGTGGGCGGCTGGTTTGCCCTACAGATGCAACGCGTCGAACAACGGTGAAAAATCAAGTGAGGAAACCTGTCGCAGGTATCGCCTCGCCACCTCTTCACGGAATTGGCGGCACAGATCGTCGCGAAAGAATCTTGCACCCTCCCGAATGACGTAATTCAAGAGAAAGAATCGGTAGGCGAGCGGGATGAACCGCACTTCGTCGGCGGACAACGGATTGACTTCGTGGTAGGCGCGAAGAAACGCGATGAACCGCGGCTCAAGGAGCGTGTGAGGGGAGTACGTGAACGTCGTGCGGTCTCCGGTACTGCTGCTCACGCGGGACAGGAAGTAGAAGTCGAATATTCGTGATTCGAGACGGAACCAGTCGTAGTCCCACCGACTGAAGAGCCTGAATGATCCTGCGTCGTCGGCATTGTTGAAGACCACCGAAAAGTTCCCCAGGTTCCAATCGATGAGGACCGGGATTCGCAACCACTCGTCGTAATGGCAAGCCTCGAGCTGCAGGAGCAACTGGTGTGTGTCGCGGTGGAGGACGCCGATGTCCTCGGGATTGAGGTTGAAGTTCCGCGAGGCAAACGGGCTCTCGAGCAGGTCGAGAAGGTGGATGAGGTCGCCCTTCGCCGAGTTCGAGGTGGGTGGCAAATGTCGAGCCATCGGCTGACAAGCGGCGTGGAACTCGGCCATTTCACGGCCGAGATTCTCTACCTGCGCGACCGAGAGCACTCTGGGCAACGACTCGGCACGGGGAACGTCTTCGTAGAACACGGCCCAAATCGAGCCGTCGTACCAAGTGAACGGACGTCCGTCGCGTTCCAGCACGTTGGCAAGAAACGGTGCCCAACGATTTGTCTCGGGGTTGGTCGACAGCATCCGCGCGCAACGATGCAGTCGGTCGTGGTCTTCTGCGAAGAGGAAGTAGGACCCGTAGGAGGACACTTTGCACACGACGGTGCCGTTGTCACCAAGGACGACGCGATACACCCGGTTCGTCGACACGTTCGCGGAAATTTCGTGCACTTCGACCATCGGACGCGGGTCGCCGAGTTCGGCCCACGCGGCGCGAACCACGTCGAGCGGCGAGTTGTCCACGGGTCAATTATTCACGCTGCAACGACGCAACGCGCGACAGGCCAAAGCGTCAACTGGCGGCGCGACTTCGCACGCCGATCGGAGCAATGAGATGAAATCCGGCAGCGTGGCGTTCCTCCTCGGATTCGCCGCCCCAAAAGCCGTACTCGTGGTTCTCGCGCGCAAAGTCTCGGCACGTCTCGAGAACGCCGCACCCCATGCAGACCGTCCGTGCTTGTTCTTCTCGCCGCTCGCGCGCTTGTGGCCTTTCGGCGGCGGGTGGAAAGAAGATGGTGGTCAAACCGCGACAGGCTCCGCCGTTCATCCACGATTCGACACTGAATTCGCGCCTTCCATACGACTCGAGAACAGCCATGTACCCCTCCGCCCGGAACCAAAACGCCCGACCTGCTGCTGGAAGGAACTTAGTAAGATCTGATTTCGAAGTCAATTACTCCATGCAAGTACGCACGGCACCGGCGAAAATCTCGACATCGTCAGGCGTCGTATCCCACGACGTCATCCACCGAACCCGTTGCGTGGCCGGGTCCCACGGCCAAAAGAAGCTCGTTTTGCGCAATTCCTCGGCCGCCTCGTCCGGGACAACGGGGTACAGGCTGTTGACCGCGGGGGGAGTGGTGAGGGCAAGTGAGGCGATGTCACGGACCGCGTCGAACAAGGCCGCAGCACCCGCATTTGCCCGCCCCCCCAACTCAACCCAGAGATCGCCTTCCAGCAACGCGCGAAACTGCGCGGCGACGAATCGCGCCTTTGACGGCAATTGGGTTGTCGCCTTGCGCGCCCACGGTGCGTACCGGACGCCGCGTTCAATGGTCGGATTTCCGGACTGCGGAAAGTACACCATCGCCTCGCCGTACACGATGCCGTTTTTCGTTCCACCGAATGTGAGGGCGTCGATTCCGGCGTCGGTGGTGAAGGAGCGAAGACTGCCGATGCCACCGAGAGCGGCGGTGGCATTTGCGATGCGTGCGCCATCCATGTGCACGAGCATTCCGTGTCGATGTGCAGCCTCGCATACGGCACCGATTTCCTCGGGCGAATACAGCGTTCCCAACTCGGTTGGTTGCGTGATCGACACGATTCGCGGTTGGGCGTGGTGCTGTGATCCGAGCCAGTGCGCTGCCGCTGCAATGTCAGCCGGTGTCAGTTTGCCGTCGGCGCTTGGACGCGTGAGGAGCTTGAGTCCGGCGCGCTCGGGCGCCGCCGTCTCGTCGACGTGGATGTGCGACCACTCGGTACACACGACGCAGTCTCCGGGCCCCGCAAGCGACGACAGCATCGCAACGTTTCCTCCGGTACCGCCAAAAACGAAGAACGTCCTCGTTCCCGCGCCAAAGAGATCTTCGATTCGCGCATAGACCTCGAGCGAGATCGGGTCGTCACCATAGGCCAGAGCGTGACCGGAATTCGCTTCAATGAGCGCACCGAGCACCTTGGGGTGTGCGCCAGCGAAGTTGTCGCTGGCGAAGGATCGTTCGAGTCGTGACACGTGTGCATTCTCACACGCACGACCAGGAAGAGCGCATAATAACGTCATGACGAAATCCACCCGTGGGGCACGACAGCCGGCACTCGAGGGGATCGGTGACGACAAACCGCGTTGCCGCTGGTGTCGACGAGCAATTGCGTCGACGACGGGACCCGGCCGTCCCCGTGAGTTCTGTTCACAGGCTTGCAGGCAATGGGACTGGGTTGCCCGTCAACGCGCACGCGACCTGAAGCTGTCCGAAGACCAGCTTGTCCTCACCAGATCAGAGCTCAACGACCTTCACGATGCGCTCTACGTGTTGGCCTGCGCCGTGCAGGACGTACGCCGGGATCTCGAGGCCAACGCGAAGCCAACCGCACGCGAGCTCGGCGACATGCTGCGCTGGATCTTGGACTGTGCCGACCCCCTCGACTCCATCCGACTGCGCCCATAATATATCTTATGTAAAATAAGTATTTCGTTGAAAACAATGGGCTTTGGCTGTCCCGAAGGCGAACTACTCTGCCGCCGTGGCTCTCGATGGATCTTCCCCCGATGAAGTCTTGGCCGACTTGCGAGAACTGCGAGTCGGCGACGTTGATTGGCGCGCTGGACGAGCCTTCAGCCTGACGTACTTGGCGACGCCTGAGGCACTTGAACTGTCGGAACGGGCCTATGCGATGTTCGCGGGCGAGAACGCCCTCAACGTCGCTGCATTTCCCAGCCTGCGCCGGATGCAGGCAGACGTGCTCGGCTTCGTGGCCGATCTCTTCCATGCCCCGCACGGCTGGGCGGGCTTTTTGACCTCCGGCGGGACCGAAAGCTTGTTGATGGTCTGCTACGCCGCGCGGCGTCGCCGGGGCGAGGTTGGTCGCCCCAACATCGTGTTGCCCACCTCGGCCCACGCAGCCTTCGAGAAGGCTTGTGCGTACTTTGGGACCGAGAGTCGTCGGGTTCCGGTACGCAACGACTGGCGTGCCGACGTGGCGGCGATGGCGTCGGCGATCGATGCCGACACGATCCTCTTGGTCGGGTCCGCACCGCAGTATCCCCAAGGCGTGGTTGACCCCATCGCCGAGCTGGGCGAGGTCGCGGCCGCCCGCAACATCCCCCTGCACGTCGACTCATGTATCGGAGGAATGGTCCTCCCCTTCATCGACCCGTTCGGTTCGGCCGAGCATCCGTTCGATTTCACCGTCGCTGGCGTCACCTCCATCTCGGTCGATCTGCACAAATACGGTTACGCCGCCAAAGGTTCGGGCGTCATTGTGTATCGGTCGCGTGAGCTGCGTGATCATCAGACCTTCGTCACCGATAACTGGCTCGGCGGGTTGTACGGCAGTTCGGGTGTTCTCGGCACGAAGAGCGGCGGGCCGATTGCCTCGTCGTGGGCGATGATCCGCCACTTCGGTCGCGACGGTTATGCCGACCTGGCTCGTCGGACTCGCGCCACCACTCTCCTGCTTGCCGAAGGGATCTCGTCGATCGAACCCCTTTTCGTCATGACAAAACCCGATTCGACGCTCATCTGCTTCGGCTCGGGCGACGAATCAGTACCCGCCAACGCCGTTGCCGATGCACTCCGCGCCCGGGGCTGGTGGGTCGACCGTCAGGGTCCGCCCGCGACGCTTCACATGACCGTGAGCGCCCACCACGAACACGTCGTCGCCGATTTCATCGAGGCGCTCCGGCTGAGCGTCACCGACGTGCGTTCGCGCGCCACCGCACCGGGATCAACCGTCGGCTATGGAACGGTCGAGTAAGAATTGCCCATGCGTTTCGGCATCTTCCTTCCACCAATGCACCGTACGGGAATCAACCCGACCCTCCTTCTCCACCGCGACCTCGAACTCATCGAGTGGCTCGACAAATTGGGTTACGACGAAGCGTGGATTGGCGAGCATCACAGCGCAGGATCGGAACTGATTGCGTCGCCCGAGGTTTTCATCGCCGCCGCGGCACAACGGACGTCGCACATCAAACTTGGCACGGGTGTCAACTCACTTCCCTACCATCACCCGCTCATCCTCGCCGACCGCATTGTGATGCTCGATCACCTGACCCGTGGGCGCATGATGTTCGGGGCTGGTCCGGGTCAGCTCACCAGTGACGCGGCGATGTTGGGTATTCCCCCACAACTTCAACGCCCCCGCATGGAGGAAGCATTCGACGTGATCATGCGGCTCTTCCGTGGTGAGACGGTTACCAAACACACCGACTGGTTCGTCTGCGAAGAGGCCGTGCTGCAGATGCAACCGTATTCGTGCTTTCCCGTTGCCGTCGCGTCCTCCATCTCGCCGTCGGGGTCGAAACTTGCCGGTCGCTACGGCACCGGGCTCTTGTCGATTGCCGCCACCGAACCCGCGGCGTTCCAGGTGCTCGACTACAACTTCAACGTCTGGCAGGAAGAAGCGGCCCTCCACGGGAATGTTGCCGACCGCTCACAGTGGCGTCTCATGGGCCCGATGCACATCGCCGAAACGGTCGACCAGGCCAAGGAGAATTGCCGCTACGGGCTGCAGTGGATCTTCAATTATCTCTCTCACATCATTCCCGTGGGCGACCCGAACGATGCGCCACCCACCGACTTCGACGACTTCGTCGATTTCGCGAACGAGTCGGGTCGCATGGTCATCGGCACGCCCGACATGGCGATCGCCCAACTCGAACGTCTGCGTGAAAAGACCGGCGGCTTCGGTGCGTATCTGTTCCTCGGCGCCGACCTTGCCGACTGGGCCGCTACCAAGCGCAGCTACGAACTCTTCGCCGAATACGTGATGCCCCACTTCCAGGGCCAACTCGCCGCGCCACAGTCGAGCTACGACCGCATCGTCGCTGCAGGCTCGCGCTGGGTCGATTCGACGCTCGGCGCCCAACTCACCGCAATTGCCGCCTACGAGGAAGAGAGATCTGCCCGGATCTGATGTAAGTTCTGGGTACAACTGAAATTCCCGCACGGGAGAGAGCCGGTTCGCCGGCCGCCGAAGGAGCAACCGCCCCGGAACCTCTCAGGCACAACGGACCGACGGGACTCACACGCTGGAAAGCGGAGAGGAAACTCTCCCACCGAAGGGGAAAGCGACTCCGGTCTCGATGATCTTGCGCGCCAGACGGTACCCGAGGTCATCGCGCTGACCGAAGGCTTGTCCATCGACGAAGGCCTGTCGGAGCAGGCGGCACTTCGCGCATTGCGCGAGATCGCGTCGAAGAACGAGGTCGGTCGCAGCGCAATCGGGATGGGCTACTACGGCACCATCACACCCGCTGTCATCCAACGCAACGTGCTCGAAAACCCAGCGTGGTACACCGCGTACACGCCGTACCAGCCCGAGATCTCCCAGGGACGCCTCGAAGCTCTTCTCAACTATCAAACCATGGTTGCCGAGCTCACCGGATTCGACGTCGCCAATGCATCGTTGCTCGACGAAGCCACCGCCGCAGCCGAGGCGATGACCATGGCCCATCGGGCGTCCTCGGTCGACTCGGATACTTTCTTCGTCGTCGAGGACACACTGCCCCAGACACTCGCGGTGTTACGGACGCGGGCCGAACCACTCGGCATCGAGATCCACGTCGGACCGGCCTCCGAGATCGCCTCCGCAAAGCCCTTCGGAGTTCTTGTTTCCGTCCCAGGGTTGTCAGGTGCGGTTCCCTCCGCTGACTCGATGCGCGAGATCGCCGATCATGCACATGCCGTCGGCGCACTCGCCATTGCAGCCGCCGACCTTCTGGCGTTGTGCCTCATCACCCCTCCGGGTCATCTCGGTTTCGATGCCGCGATCGGGACATCACAACGCTTCGGTGTTCCGATGGGTATGGGCGGACCACATGCCGCGTTCCTCGCAATCCGCGAACAGCATGTTCGTTCCCTACCCGGTCGACTCGTGGGTGTCAGCGTCGACACGGCTGGTCGCCCGGCCCTGCGCCTCGCTCTCCAGACGCGCGAGCAACACATCCGGCGGGAGAAGGCCACCTCCAACATCTGCACCGCTCAGGTGCTGTTGGCCAACATGGCAGGTCTCTACGCGGCGTGGCATGGTCGAGAAGGCTTGGTCGAAATCGCTTCCCGGGTGCATGCATACACGACGATTCTCGCCGAGGCCCTCTCCTCTGCAGGCCATGAATTGGTGAACGACACCTGGTTCGACACACTGACTGTCGAGCCAAAGGGTGAAGCCGACGTCATCATCCGTATCGCCCGCAACGAGGGCTGGTTCCTTCGCCACACATCCCCCGACTCCGTCGGAATCGCGATCGACGAAACAATGACGCGTGACGACATTCGCACCATCGCCGGATTCTTCGGCTGCGCCGACCTTGTCGACAAGTTGTGGACCGACGCGCACGAGAGTCCTCTCTCTTCGCTGCGAACCGATCCATTCCTCGAGCATCACGTGTTCCGCGCGCACCGGACCGAGCACGAGATGTTGCGCTACCTGCGCGGGCTCGCCGACAAAGATCTCGCCCTCGACCGCACGATGATCCCGCTTGGTTCGTGCACGATGAAGCTCAACGCCACATCCGAGATGATTCCGGTCACCTGGCCCGCGTTCGCCTCGCTCCACCCGTTCGCGCCGGAAGAGACACGTGCCGGTTCACTCGAGATGATTTCGCAGTTGGAAGATTGGCTCTGCGAGGCGACGGGATACGATGCCATCAGCCTTCAGCCCAACGCCGGAAGCCAGGGTGAGTTCGCCGGTTTGCTGGCGATTCGTGCGTATCACCTCTCGCGTGGCGACACGGCGCGCGACGTCTGCCTCATCCCATCGTCGGCACATGGCACCAACGCGGCGAGCGCCGTCATGGCAGGAATGAAGGTCTCGGTCGTGAAGTGCGACGATGAAGGAAACGTCGACGTCGATGACCTGCGTCGCAACATCGAACTCGCGGGCGACCGACTTGCAGCCTTGATGATCACCTACCCATCGACTCATGGCGTGTACGAGACATCCGTCGTCGAGATCTGCGGCATGGTGCACGACGCCGGTGGCCAGGTCTATGTCGACGGAGCCAACTTGAACGCTCTTGTTGGTCTTGCGAAACCCGGAAAGTTCGGAGCCGATGTGAGCCACCTCAATCTCCACAAGACGTTCTGCATTCCGCACGGTGGCGGCGGCCCCGGCGTCGGTCCGGTGGCGGTGCGCCAACATCTCGCGGCGTTTCTGCCGGCCGTGATCGAGTTCAACACTCCCCAACCCGATTATTCCCATCCCGTCGGACCCGTATCTGCCGCGCCCCACGGTTCCGCGGGCATTCTGCCGATCCCATGGATGTACATCGCCATGATGGGTGGCGGTGGCCTTCGTCGTGCGACGCAACGGGCGATCCTGAACGCCAATTACATCGCCGCCAGACTCGGCGAACCACTCGGCAAGTCGACCGGCGTATCGATCGACGACGTGGCAAAACGCCTCATCGACCACGGATTCCATGCGCCGACGGTCAGCTTTCCGGTTGCCGGGACCCTGATGGTCGAGCCCACCGAGAGCGAGGAAAAGGCCGAACTCGATCGGTTTGTCGACGCGATGTTGGCGATCCGTGCCGAGATCGCCGACGTCGAAGCCGGTCGCACCACAATCGAGGACTCGCCGCTGCGCCACGCTCCCCACACCGTCAGCGACACGGTCGGCGAATGGACACGCCGATACGACCGCACGACCGGTCTGTACCCCTTGTCACGAACGATTGGGCGGTCCTACTACCCACCCGTGTCTCGCATCGATGCCGCGGCCGGAGATCGCAACCTCGTGTGCTCGTGCACGCCGCTCGAGGAATACGCTGTCGCGCATGGCGGATCCTGACGACACGACCTCCAACCCGTTCGCCGGACTGGAAGACATCGTGGCGGTTCTCCTTGCCATCAACCCGGTCGAGCTCGCAACCAAGGTCATCACCGAAGGCGGAAAGACCATCGACCAGGGCCGGCGGTCAATCGAGCTCTTGCTGCAAACCCTCGAGAACACCGCCGAGACAATGAAGAACCTCAACGCGGCTGCAACCCGCATCAATTCCTTGCTCGATGACATCGAAGGTCCCCTGCGGGCCGTCATGCCTCAGGTTGGCTTCGCATTGCAGACGATGGCCGCCATGGGCAACTTGATGGGCATCAAACCCCAGAAGCCTGCTTCCTGACGAACGGCAACTTGACGACACGGCCGGCAACAGCCGTGCCGCGCACGTCGATCTCAACGGCGTCGTCCACGGCAAGCGCGGGGGGAAGAAACGCGAGGGCGATGCCATGGCCGAGAACCGGCGAGAAATTGCCGCTCGTCACCACACCGTCCCCCGCAGTCGAGTGCACGACGCTCCCCTCGCGGGCCGGGCGGCGACCCTCGGTGGCAATGCCCCTGAGGATCCGCGCGATGCCACGTTCACGCTCGGCAACGAGCGCCTCACGGCCCTGAAAATT
>RGCG01000047.1 GCA_009919275.1 Actinomycetota bacterium | reverse complement strand
CCGAAGAACATCCAAGCAAGTCGAACGTCTCTGTCGGCTCTTGCCGGCTGCATTGGCTGTGTGGTGGTCGACATTGATCTCCGCTCCTCTTGACGAAGTTTCACGGGTGTCGAAGAACGACGCAACACACCTCAATCAATCGGCACTCATGTCCCGCGACATTCGACCCTGACGGCCACCGACTTGAATGCAGGCGTCAGCGACTCGGGGTCGAGGGTGCGATCGACGAGCACGTTGGCTTCGGGGTAGTACATCGCCACGTTCCCGGCGCGAATGTCGACCTCGGCAACGACAACATCAAGACTGCCGGTTGCACTGCGAACGGTCACCGTGTCGCCTTCGTTCAACCCCAGGCGTGCGACGTCTTCGGCGGCCATCATGATCACGTCGCGGCGGGTGGTGCCGCGGTAGAGGTCTTCTTCGTCGTACACAACGGAGTTGAACTGACCTTCCGAACGGATGGTCATCAGCATGAAGCCATCGACTGGACGGTTCATCTCGGGTATTGCGACCCGGCGGAATGTCGCGCGACCCGATGCGGTGGGGAAGACACCGTCGTGGAAGATGCGGTTCGGGATCTCGAACTCTTTCTTTGTATTCCCAATGTCGCCGACGGCGCCGTAACCGGGAACGGTGTCGGCGATTGCCCGACGCAGCGAGTCGTGGGAGTTGATCATCGACCAGTCGAAACGATCGCGGGGGAGAATGCGTTGGGCGAGGTCGGAAAGTATGGCCACTTCGGATCGCATCTCGCCGTCGACAGCCGGCGTGCCACCGTCGGAAAGCCGGACGAAGTTGAACATCGACTCTTGGGTTGTCGACTCGGGCTCTTCATCTCTCGCGAGAACGGGAAGAACGACGGTTGTTCGTGCGCGACCGTTGAAGTGGCCCTGGTTCAGTTTCGTGGTCAGCGAGACCGAAGTGCCGATGCGGGACAGCGCTTCGGTCGACCATCGTGAGTCAGGGTTGCTGCCCCAGAGGTTGCCACCCAACATCAGCGCGGCATCGATACGCCCGTCGTGGGCGGCGTTCATGCAGGCGTACGTGTCCATGCCGGGCGTTGTCGACGCCACGACCCCGTACTTCTCGCGCAGGCTCTTTGCGAACGACTCCTTCAGTTGCGGCGATACGCCGACCGAGCCGATTCCCTGAACGTTCGAGTGTCCGCGAATTGGCATCAGCCCACTGCCCGGTGAACCGAGAAAGCCACGTGACATCGCAACATTCGCAAGTGCGCGCACGTTGTCGACGCCGTGGGCATGGTGGGTGAGGCCCATTGCCCACATGAACACCGCCGACTTGGCTTTTCCGAGCAGTTCCACGCAGGCGTCGATGTCGGCCCGCGTGACACCACTGCGTTCGACGAGGTCGTCCCACGCTGCGGCGATCGCTGCGTCGCGCACCGCTTCCCACGATTCCGTGTGCTGTGCGATGTACGCCTCGTTCACCGCGCCCGATTCGATGATGCCCTTCAACAGGGCAACCATCAGGGCGATGTCGCCTCCGATGTGCGGCTGAATGTAGAGGTCACTGACCTGCGACCCGATCACCAGGCTCTTCGCCTGCGAGGGAAGACGAAAACGCTTGAGGCCCAGTTCCGAGAGCGGGTTGATCACGATCACCTTGCCGCCACGGCGACGCAGATTGATGAGTTGAGTGATGAGGCGTGGATGGTTGCTCGCGGGGTTGGCACCGATCACCAGGGCGAGTTCGGTGGTGCCGAGATCGTCGAGTGACACCGATGCGGTGCCACTGCCGTAAACCGAGGTCAGCGCAACACCCGATGCCTGGTGGCAGTAGTACGAGCAGTTGTTCACGTTGTTTGTGCCGTATGCACGCGCAACGACCTGCATCAGGAACGCTGCCTCGTTGCTGGATCGTCCACTGGCATAGAAGAAGGTGCGGTCGGCTGACGTCGTGGTGAGGGCATCGGCGGCCAGTTGCATGGCGTCATCCCACGACACACGACGGAAGTGCGTGTCGTTTGGTCCGCAGACGATTGGGAAGGTGAGGCGCCCCATCGCCTCGGCCTGCGCGCTGGTGAAACCACTGAGTTCGCCAATGCTCAGCTTGCGCAGGTCGGCTTCGGTGATGGTCTTGCCCATGTCGGCGGCCTGTGCCTGAACGGACTTTTTGCAGACTTCGGGGAAGTGACCGGCCTCGTTCACCATTCCGCCTTGCTGGCCGCCCATACCCAGCGCGCACGTCTTGCAGGCGTTGTTGCTGCGCAGCCGTTTGTACAGCGCGACACTGCCGACCGAGCGTCCCTTCGCGAGCACGTATTTCATCGCCGCGAATCCACCGGCTGCTTTCACCCGCGGTGT
The DNA here is from genome assembly GCA_009919275.1 of Actinomycetota bacterium. GTDB lineage: Bacteria > Actinomycetota > Acidimicrobiia > Acidimicrobiales > Ilumatobacteraceae > F1-20-MAGs119. The sequence continues at coordinate 10,231 of RGCG01000047.1, read as the reverse complement.
CACCATCGTGGAAACACTAACGCTCGTGCGCCAAAGTATGTGCGTGGACTTCCTTCCCGACCTTGCCACGAAAACTCCACTCTGGCTGGCGCTGTTGACCGTGGGAGTGAACGCGTTGGTGGGTGCGCTGAGAGCGTCGATCGACGACGAGCATCACTGGGACATCGTCGGCATGGCGACTTTCGCGGTGCTAATGGGCCTGGGTGGCGGATTCATTCGCGACGGGTTGATCGGGAATCTTCCCGTCGAGAGCCTGCGCACTCCGTGGTACCTGCTGACGGTTCTCGGCACGATCATCGCTGCGCTGGTGTTTGGCGAGATTGTGTCGAAAGTTTCCGTGCTCGTGTCGACGCTGAACGCTCTGGCTCTCGGATTGTTCGCCGTCATCGGTGCGGCATACGCACTACGGGCAGAACTACCGATTGTTGCAGCGATATTCGTCGGCACGGTGTCGGCAGTCGGCGGCGGCGTGTTGGTGTCGGTGATGAAGGACGAGGTTCCGCAGATTCTGCTGGCGAGCGCGCCGAACGCACTCGTTGCCACGTTGTCCGCGGGTGTCTACGTCGCCGTCGAGGTGTCGAACACACGCGCTGCTGCGGTTGCGGGTGTCGTCGCGGCGATCGTCGCACACTTCGTGACGGAGAGATTGGGACTGACGAGTCGCCGTGCGACGGGTCCGTCAGCGCTGTTGCTCACCCGTTCGAAAAAGCGTTAGAGGCCGAGGCGATACAAAGCGGCAGCGACGGTGTTCGTACCGTCTGGACAGGTTTCGGTTGCGGAGACACCCGTAAGTTCGAATCCGCACGACTCGACGGTCCGTCGCGATGCAACATTTGTCTCGGCGATGCGGGCCAGCACGAACTTTGCGCCAGGAATTGCGCGTATCTCGGTGCAGAGCAATGTGATCGCGGCACGGGCGACCCCGCGACGACGAGCCCATGGTGCGACCCAGTAGCCGATGTCGGCAGTGCCCGACTTCGCATCGAACGAGTGGATGGAGATCATCCCCACCGGTCGGAGGTCGGCAACGGTTCGGACTGCACGGTTGCGGAATTCGCCCGCGCCCGTCGCGACGAACTCAACGGCGTGGTGTCGATGGTACGGACGGGGAACGACGGTCCAGTGCTGGATCTCTTCGTCCTGGCACGCGGCGGTGATCCAGTCGATGTCGGTGTCGACGAGAGGGTCGAGCCGGACCGCGTTTTCCCCGTCGTTGTTTCCGATCATGCACCGAGGCTACGGCCGCGTGGCGACGAGACGATACGGTTCTGCCGTGGATGTGAGCGCAGCAGTGCACAAAAGAAAATCGGTTCGACAGTTCACGAGCGATCCGGTTCCCGACGAGGTACTTCGCGGACTCCTCGCGGATGCGGCGCGGGCTCCGAGCGGCGGAAACCTGCAACCGTGGCGAATCTATGTCTTGAACGGCGAGTCGATGGCGAAGTTGCGCGAGCACCTCGCGGGCCAACCCCCGATCGAGAAGCCCGAGTACGACATCTACCCGGCGGAGCTGGGCGAGCCCTACCGCACGAATCGGTTTGCCGTTGGCGAGGCGATGTACGCGACACTCGGCATCGCCCGCGAGGACAAAGACGGTCGGCGTCGGCAGTTCGCGCACAACAACGACTTTTTTGGCGCACCCGCCGCGATGTTCTGTTTCGTCGACCGTGGCATGGGTAAACCGCAGTGGTCTGATCTCGGGATGTTCCTGCAGACTTTCATGCTGCTCGCAGTCGAACGGGGTCTCGGTACGTGTGCCCAGGAGTACTGGGCGGTGCGCCATGGTGCAGTGCGCTCGTTCGTCGGCGCACCTGAAAACGAGATGCTGTTCTGCGGCATGGCGATCGGCCACGTCGACGAGTCGGCGGCAATCAACACCCTGGTGTCCGAACGGATGCCGCTCGAGATGTGGGCCAACTTCTTGTGAGGCCCACTCGGTGAAGGAACTTGCATCGATCGCGGTCTATTGCGGTTCGAGCAACGGTGTCGACCCGAGTTATGTCCGGTGCGCGCACGACTTCGGTGCCCTGCTCGCTCGCGAGGGGATTGCACTCGTCTATGGCGGCGGCAACGTCGGCTTGATGGGTGCCGTGGCCGATGGTGCGTTACGGGCCGGGGGCGAGGTGCACGGAGTCATCACCGAGGCTTTGCGGGTGAAAGAACTTGCCCACCTCGAACTGACCTCGCTGGTGGTCGTCGACACGATGCACGAAAGAAAAGCGGCGATGGCCGATCGCGCTGATGCATTCGTTGCCTTGCCCGGCGGGTTCGGAACGTTCGACGAGTTGTTCGAGGTGATCACCTGGACACAGTTGGGCATTCACGAAAAGCCTTGCGGCATGCTGAATCACAAAGGCTTCTTCGACGACCTCGTGGCGTTCATCGACAAGACCACCGCGGCCGGATTCATCAAGCCGGTACACCGCGACACCGTGGTCGTCGAGCCCGACGGTGCGGGGATGCTGCAGAAACTGCGTGTGTGGGAGCCGGCGCGGACGCCGAAAATCGTCGACCGCGGCCAGCGCTGACCGCGGTCGACTGATTCGTCAGGGAGCGATCGAGAACAGGCTGTCGGTGATGGCCGGGCCGTAGTTCGAGCCCTCCATCGCGGCGATCGCGAAAATGAAGAGTGCGCCGCCGGCCAGGCCGATGTTCTTCATGAAACCGATCATCTCGGCCTGCTTGGCCTGTGGATCGGAGTGCTTCCAGAAGTCGTGCATCTTCACCGCCATCACGACGAGGAGGACGGCCAGCACGAGTGCGCCGAGGTCGGTCCACACGCCGAGGATCACCGAGAGGCCCCCGAGCAGAAGCAGCAGACCCGACAACTGGACCGACAGTTTCGGCATCGGCACACCCTTCATCTGGGCGTAGGGAACCATGTGGTCGGCCTTTGCGAGGTGGTTGAGTCCCGACATGACGAACATGATCGAGAAGAGAATTCTTGCGATGAGAAGTATTGCGTCCATGTCCTGAACGGTAAACGACTCAGCGAACGAGGATGATGATGGTCCGTCGGTTCCTGTCTTGTTCGGCGACAGAAGTTCCGTTCGACACCGCGTTGTCGGCCCCGCCCATGTGCAGGGAGAAGGGCCCCTTCACGCCTGCGGCCTGCAGTTCCACCATCGTGACGGCGGCGCGGCGCCGTGCGAGGTCGGTCTGGGCTTCCTTGTTGAACGTGAGATTTCCGGTGTAGCCGACGATCAACACCGCTCGAGCCGACTTGGCGAGTTGAGCGTGTTGGGTGACAAGTTTTTCCGACGCGCTCTTCAGCTTTGCCGTACCGCCCTCGAAGTACAGGGGCTCGAGGATCTCGATGGGCAAGCCCTCTTCGCCGCGCGCAGCGGTCGACTTCAGGACGCGGGTGGTGAGGACACGCAAGTTGCCCTTCGTCTGACGGCTCACCACGTAGGCCTTGCAGAAGCCGGGCTTCACGAAGACCAGGAATGGACCGGCCGGCAGACACACGCTGCCCGTTCCCGAGACGAGAACGGTCTTGTCGACCTCGGCGGGTGTCACGACACGAAGTGCATTTTCTGCCTTTACCGAACCGGGTAGTGCCGTGTAGGTGTCACCCGCAATGGCAACGGTGGTTGTCGTTGTCGGCGGAACGGTTGTGGTCGTTGTGGTTGTCTTCGGCGTCTTTTTCTTTGCGACGGTTGTTGTTGTGGGTGGAACGGTTGTCGACGTGGTTGTGGTGCTGGCGCCCGGCTTCGGCGCAGGGGCTGCGGTGGTTGCCGGCGCAGGAGCCTTTGTGGCCGCGATTGCCGCTTCGGCACCGATGGGTGGGGTGCCGGGCACACCGTTGCCGGCGAAGTAAACGCCGTACAGGGTGTTGGCGCTGACTCGAACGTTCTTGAACGGCATTTCAACCCAGCCGAAGTCGGCGTCGCTGAATGTCTTGCTATCCCAAGACAGAGCCGAGGGGCACGTTGAGAGATCCAACTTCGCGGCCGCGATGGGGCCGTTGCCGGCCAGAGACGAAGCATCATCCGTGAGGCGATAGAGAAGGGCGTAAAGGTTGAGCGAATTCGCACCCCAAGGAACCAGGCACGTCATGCGGAACTGCATCGCCGACAACCGCCCCGTCGACGTGGGTGCAAAGATCTGACCGAAACTGTGGACATTGAAACAGTCGAACAACGTGATGGGGGCTTTTCCGCCCGCGGTGGTTGATGCGGCACCCGAGTTGCATCCCGTCGTTGACGGCGAGCCGTTCGTGTAGGTCGTCGGCTTCGTCCACGTGATCCAGTTGGCCGAATGAGACACCGAGGGCTGGGTGATTCCGGCCACCTTGTAGTTGAAGACGAAGTTGCAGCCCGTGCTGGTCAGTGTGAAGTTGCTACCACCGCAGTTGTTGAGGCTGACGCTGTCGGGATTGAGAAACGATGCGGTGTAGCCGCCGGGGGCCTTCGTGCGCTCCCACGAGAAGTCGAATCCGACGTTCACGCCGTTCGGCCCCGCCTCGCTGGCACCACTTTGTTGCGGCGCGATGACGACGATTGACGCAACGAGACCGGCGAGGACGCCTAGCCTCGCCCGAGTGGTCAGTCGACGCCCGAACATAGACCAAATTTCTACCCGTTTTGCGGGCGTTACGGAACGACCGTGAGGCTGGAACGGGTCGCGCCGGGCCTCTTCGTTGTCCTGTGGAGCACCGGGTTCGTCGTTGCCCGCTACGGAACCCGCGATGCGGGGCCGTTCACCTTCCTTGCAGTCCGCATGTTCATCTCTGCGACGGTTCTCTGGGTGATCGCCGAGTTGGTGCGAGCGCCACGAATCGAACGTCGACACGTCGCCTCGTCGTTCGTGGTCGGTGTCTTCATGCACGCCACCTACCTCGGAGGAACCTTTTTCGCCATCTCGCGGGGCTTGCCCTCGGGTGTCAGCGCCCTCATCGCCGGGCTACACCCTGTTGCAACAGCCTTCGTCGGGCATTGGCTCTTGCGGGAGAGGTTGCGCTCGATTCAGTGGGCGGGCATCACCTGCGGTCTGGTTGGGGTGATTGCCGTCCTCGTCGAACGCAGCAACGTGAAGTCGGCCAGCATCACCGCCCTCACCGTGACGGCAATGGCGGTTGCCGTTGTCGGCATGTCGGCGGGAACTCTGGTCCAGCGATCGCGTGGTCGAGAGATGCCGCTTCTTCGTGGCACGTCGATTCAGTACGTGGCCGCGGGTCTCGCGTTGTTACCGCTTGCGATCTTCGATGAGCACTGGAAGATGACATTGACGTGGCGCAACGCGCTGTCGCTTGCCTGGGCCGTCGGCGTTCTTTCCATCGCAGCCGTTTTGTTGATGATGGTCTTGCTCGCGCGTCATGCTGCAGCAAAGGTCAGCAGCCTCTTCTTCCTCACTCCCGCTCTCAGCACGATCGAAGGCGCGATTCTTTTCAGCGAGCGATTGGGTGCGCTTGCGGTGGTCGGACTGTTTGTCGCTCTTGCCGGTGTCTGGATGACCCAGAAGTCCGAGTAGTCGAAACGATCAAACCTCGACGAAGGTGAGGTCGGCCCCGAGCGTGATCGGACCGCCGAAGTGGGCGGCCGCCAGCGCACGCCATTCGTCCTCGGTGCCCGGCTGCATCGTCGGAACGTAATGGGTCAAGACCAGGTGTTTGACTCCACTTTGTGCCGCAGTTTCTCCGGCCTGTTGAACCGTTGAGTGGTAGTCGAGAATGTCGGTGAGTCGACCTGCGTTTGCCGGAAGAAGCTGTGCGAGTTGTTTCACGAGATCGTCGCGCAACACGGTCTGCACGTACACATCGGCGTTGCGACACAACTCGTACAGATCGTCGCAAGGAATGGTGTCGCCGGCGAGCGCAGCGACCTTACCGTCGTGTTCAACCCGGTAGCCGAGGGTCGGCTCGACGGGGCGGTGATCGGTGCGGAACGCACGAACCACAAGATCGTCGTGTTGGTATGTGTCGCCCGCTCGTAATTCGACGACATCGATTTTCATCCCGCCGGCGGTTCTCAGATCCTCGTGATGAGCGAGGCGGTACTGCTCGTCAAGGGCCAGCATCTCGAGCATGCCGGTCACCACTCGGCGCGTGCCGACCGGTCCAACGATCTTCAGCGGCGACGCCATCGCCGTGGGCGTGGTGATCCAGCGGGTGGTCACAAGGTCATTGAGGTCGCAGATGTGATCGCTGTGCAGGTGCGTGAGAAGGACGAGGTTGACGAACGGGGGCATGACGCCCGCGCCAACCAGACGCATGACGCACGCGCGACCGCAATCGACGACGATGTTGTGTGCGCCACTCGACACGAGGGTTGACGGCCCTGCGCGGTTCGGGTCGGGTAGGGGACTTCCCGTTCCCAGAAGTGTGATTTTCATGTTCCCCCCAATCGGGGGAAGTCTGACACGTCAGACCGCGATGAGCACGCCCCGCATGCTTGCGTCGGGGATCGCATGCGGATCGGGGCCTTTAGTCGTCGTCGTGTCAGGGTTCTGGTCGCAGGTGCACGTGAGCCCTCCGGAGGGAACGAAGAGTGGCGTCGACGGTGCGCCGTATCCCAGGTACAACGACATCAGCATTGCCTCGTGGATCGCGATGCATTCGGGAGTGTGGACCACACGCGGGCGGGGCTGCTTTCGATGGCGTCGGAACATGAGGCGAAAGTAACCACCTCGATGTGCTGCGGAAAGGGGAAAGGCACAACCTTGGTGCGGCGTTCACCGAACCTTCACTTGGACGTCAGGAATTCTTGAACTCGCGGAAGGCCGCGAAGGCGCGCGGGCCGTAGACGGTGCCCGGACCGCCGTTCATCGAGATCGTGACGCCGATCAACTCGGCAACTTCGGCGTCGCTGGCACCGTTGCGTGCGGCACCCTTCGCATGGGCGGCGATGCAGCCGTCGCACTTCGTGGTGATCGCGATGGCCAATGCAACCAGTTCTTTCGTCTTTGCGTCGAGTGCCCCCGCGCGAAACGCTGCCGCGTGGAGTCCACCGAACCCCTTGTAAACATCGGGAATGAGCTCGCGAAGCTGGCGGGTAATGGGGGCAAGGGCCGCTTGGACATCGTGGCCGTACGACGGTTCCTCGTGCACGTGAGGTTCGGCTTCACTCATTCGCTCAGTCAACCACAGCCGAGCCGTGTGTCGTATGGTCGCAACGTGGTGCAATTGGTCCTCAATTTGGTCGCGACGTGTGTGATGGCGGGCGTCATCTGGTTCGTCCAGTTGGTGCACTATCCGCTCCTCGCAACCATCGGGGTGGACCGGGCCCCCGAGATTGCCGTGGAACACCAGCGTCGCACCGCTTGGGTTGTGGGTCTGCCGATGGCCACCGAGGGAATCACGACCCTGGTGCTCTTGATCAGTCGTCCCACCGGAGCCAGCGCGTGGTTGGCCTGGTTGGGGGCGGTCATTCTCGGCGTCGTTCTGGCAAGCACCGTCTTGCTGTCGGTGCCACTGCATGAACGAATGGCGAACAATCCGGATCCGTCAATCGGACGTCGTTTGGTTGTCACGAACTGGCCGCGCACGATCGGATGGTCGGCACGCGCGGTCATTGCGGGTGTCATGCTCGCCCAAGCGATCTGACACGACACCACGTCACGTACTTTCGTAGAGTCTTTTCGTGGCAACGCAGTCTCCCGAAATATCCGCCGTGATCTTCGACTTTGGCGGAGTCATCATCACACCGATCACACGTCAGATTGGAATGATCGCCGAAGGACTTGGTTGCTCGACCGCAGATCTGCATCACGTGATGATGGGTCCACAGTTCGAGTCGGGCGACCACCCATGGCATCGCCTCGAGCGGGGTGAAATTGGAATGGAAGTGTTGCAAGAGCTGCTCGAGCCGATTGCAGCGGCCGCGGGAATGAACTTTCGTGGAGACGAAGTCGAAAAGATTCTCGCTCCCGGGATGTACGAGGTGAATCACTTCGTTTTGGAAAAGATCGGCGAGCTTCGGGGGCGTGGCTACAAAACTGCGTTGTTGTCGAACAGCATCCGCGAGTTTCGTCCGAAACTCGAAGAAGACGTTCCACCACGTCTGTTCGATGCGTACATCGACTCGAGCCACGTCGGCATGCGCAAGCCCGAGCCGGAGATCTTCCACCGCACGCTCCGCGAACTCGCGCTTGACGATCCGTCACATGCAATCTTCCTCGACGACTTCGCCGGCAACCTTGCGGGGGCACAGGCCGTCGGTCTGCGTACGATCCACGTGAAGAATCCCCACGACGCGCTCGAGGAACTGGAAGTGCTACTGGGCGGCTGAAGTTGTGGCGGCAGTCAGCATTTCGTCGAGTGATTCGTGGAGAAGTTCGACGAGGTCCCACAGATCAGGAATGAGTTCTCGACACGAGACGAACCCGAAGTCGAGGTTTCCGAGATAACTCTGCACCGTGATGTTCAACCCTTGGCCGTCGGCGATGGTGGACACGGGGAAGAAGTGCTTCATCTCCGCACCCGACGAGTACAGGGGCACCGAGGGGCCCGGCACATTCGAAATGATGAGGTTGAACGGCGGGTTCAGCCGGTCGGCGATGCGCAGCCGGCTGTACATGCGCATGGCCCGCGCGGCAATGACCGGCGGTGCGAATTGGGTGAAATCCTGCAGTGTGGCCGCGGGAATGGCCTGCAGATTCGTCTTCGCGCGCGACATCGAGGTTTGAACGCGGCCGAGCAACGCGAGCGGGTCATCTTCGTCGGTTCCCAACTCGGCCAGCAAGCCCGTGACCCTGTTTTGGTACGTCGAGCTCTCGTCGGTGGCTCGTGTGCTGACAGGGACGAGAGCAATCAGCGGCTCGGACGGCAGAGCATTCTTCTTGATGAGGTACTTGCGCAATGTCAGGCCGCAAAGTGCCATGACCACGTCGTTGAACGTTGCGCCTGTTGCGCGGCGAATCGCCTTGGCATCGTCGATGTTGATGGTGGTGTAGGCAAAGCGACGGTGTGGCGTGATGTTCATGTTCCACGGAGTGCGTGGTGCAGCGGTCGGAGGCAGTGCGGGTGCGCGGTCAACAACCTCGCCGTGTGTGCGACGGAGACGCTGACGAAGAACCGTGCCCACCGGTCCAGGCATCGGTTGGGCAATGAGGTCGGCAAGCATTTGCACGCTGCCGACGTGAGTCTGTGCGGCGATTTCGCGCAGCGTGCGCACCGTTAGACGTATGAACTTTTCGGGACGGCGAATGTATTCGGCCGCGGTTCTGAGCAAAAGCTCTTGGTCGGTGGGCACTCGGTCGGGATGCCAAACGGCGTGGTCGTGCGAGGGTCGGTCGTTCGGGTCGGGACTGAGCAGGGTTTCCAGCAGCGTGGCGCCCGACTTGCCGTCGATCGTCGAGTGGTGAATTTTGTTGAGGTGCGCGATGCGGGTGCCGTTGTCGAGACCCTCGATCACGTAGAACTCCCACAGCGGACGCGACCGATCGAGTGGACGCGAAATGATGCGACTCACGACTTCGCCCACTTGCTCGGGCGTGCCGGGCGGTGGCACAGCGTGATGGCGCAGGTGGAAATCGATGTCGAAGTCGGGGTCTTCGATCCAGTACGGCAGGTCGAGCCCAAGCGGCACGGTGACAAGGCGACGGCGGAAAACGGGTAGGTCGTCGAGGCGTTCGAGGATGGCCGCACGGACGGCTTCGAAACTCGCCCCACCCGGGGCGTCGGTGACGTCGTAGGTGTACATGGCACTGACGTGCCCGAACACCGAGTTCGTCTCCATATTGAGGAAACTCGCATCGACACCGGTCAATTGCTCCATGTCACCTCCTTTGCGCGATTGTGCCATCATTTGGCCATGCCAGTCTCAGCCGGATCCAAGATTCCCGATGTCCAAATTCACCTGCTTGGTGACGACGGAATGCCCAAGCCCGTCAGCTCCGCCGAGGTGCTCGGCAAGGGCAAAGTCGTTCTCTTTGCGGTGCCCGGTGCGTTCACGCCGGGTTGCTCGAAGGTGCACCTGCCCGGTTTCGTCCAGCGCTTCAATGAGTTGAAGTCAAAGGGCGTCACCGCCGTCGCCTGTATCAGCGTCAACGATCCATGGGTGATGGATGCCTGGAAGCAGGCCCAGGGCGCCTCGGAAATTCTCATGCTGGCCGACGGTGGAGGCAGTTTCACCAAGGCGATGGGTCTTGAACTCGACGGTTCGGGGTTTGGCCTCGGCTCGCGTTCGCAGCGCTACGCGGCGATCATCAACAACGGTGTGATCGAGCGTCTCGACGTCGAAGAGGGTGCCGGAATCTCCGTGTCATCCTGCGACGCGATCATCTCGCACCT
>RGCG01000046.1 GCA_009919275.1 Actinomycetota bacterium | reverse complement strand
CTGGGTGTAAGCGGCGACGTCGGGGGAAATGTTCGCGACCTCTTCCTCGCGGAACCCCTGCGTGTCAACGGGTCCCGGAGCCAAGGCATTCACCGTCACGCCCCGATGGGCCAGGTAGAGAGCAGCGGTTCGCGTGAGGTTGACCACGCCCGCGCGGGCGGCTCCGGAGTGGATGAAGAGGGGTGCCCCGCGTTCGCCAACCTGGTTGTGCACGATGTTGACCACCGCGCCGTCACCCGCGGCGATGAGGTCGGGGACGAATCGGCTCATCATGTTCCACGTTCCGTGCAAGTTGAGGTCGACAACGGCGCGGAAGCCACGGTCGGAAATCTGGGACGGTCTGGCGGGAAACTGCCCACCGGCGTTGTTGACGAGAAAGTCGACTTTGCCAAAGGTACCGATGACGTGGTCGCGGAGTGCCTCGACGCTTTCCGTGTTGCGGATGTCGGTGACGAAGGAAGTTGCCGGTTGTCCGATGTCGTGCAGATCGTGGAGCGTTCGCTCGAGATTGTCGGCGTCGCGCGCGGCAATCGCAACCGATGCGCCGAGTTCGGCGAAACCGAGAGCCGTTGCCCGACCAATGCCGCGGCCGCCACCCGTCACGAGAACAGTTCGACCCGCAAAAAGTCCCGGTGCGAAGGTTTCAGCAGCCGTTTTCGGTGTGCTCGTCATGCGGTGACAGTAGCGAAGTCAACTACGGTACGAACCATGCGGGCAGTGGTGTGCAGTGAATTCGGCCCCCTCGAAGGGCTGAAGGTTGTCGAGATCGACGACCCCAAATTGCGCCAAGGGCATGTGCGTCTGAAGGTGTTGGCAAGCGGCGTCAACTACGTCGATGGGTTGTTGGCCCAGGGTCGCTACCAAATCAAACCCCCCTTGCCCTTCGTGCCGGGAATGGAAGTCGTCGGCGAGGTGGTCGAGGTGGCGAGCGATGTGTCGGCATCGTTCATTGGTTCTCGAGTGCTTGCGAATCTCGGTTTCGGTGGGTACGCCACGCAAGCAGTCGCGCATGTCGATCGTCTGATCGAGATACCAGATGCGATGAGCACCGGTCAGGCTGCGAGTTTTCTGCAGAGCTACCTCACCGGTTGGTTTGCTTTCGTTCGTCGGCTCGGAGTGGACCCGTCGAATCCCGCGGCAAACGCGGGGAAGTGGCTGCTCGTCCTTGGTGCAGGCGGTGGCGTTGGTCTCGCCGCGGTCGATATCGGTGTGGCGCTGGGGTACAACGTCATCGCGGCTGCGTCGACTGCCGATAAGCGTGAACTCGCCCTCGCGCGCGGCGCTCACCACGCTCTCGATGTCTCCACGGGCGACAACGAGGTCAAGGAAAGAGCAAAGGAACTGTCGGGTGGGGGTGTCGACGTGCTCTACGACCCCGTCGGTGGTTCGCTCGGCGAGGTGTGCCTGCGGGCTCTCGGCGAGGACGGCAACTACCTCGTGATCGGCTTCGTCGGGGGAATTCCCAAGTTGCCGGCCAACCAGGTTCTCCTCCGCAATCGGAGGGTGACCGGGGTCGATTGGGGGGCGTGGGCCATGCGGAATCCCGATGCAAACAACGCCATGTTGCGCGAGGTCCTCGCGTTCATCGAAAAGGGAAGTCTGTCGCCGGTCGAACCGATGACGTACCCACTCTCGCGAGCCGCCGAGGCGTTGGCTGACCTCGAGGCTCGTCGCGTGGCGGGAAAGGTTGTCCTGTTGCCCGACTGAGAACGGTCGAGAACTAGGGTTGCCGCATGGCAAAACAGAGACCCTTCAGATTCGGTGCAAAAGCGAAAGTTGCGAACAGCGGCAAGGAATGGGCCGACATCGCCAAACAGGCCGAAGACCTGGGTTACGTCAGTTTGCAGATAGACGACCACTACACGAAGCAGCTGGCACCCGTGCCGGCAATGATGGCGGCCGCGTGCGCGACGTCGACGCTGAAGGTCGGCACGCTGGTGGCGGGCAACGATTTCCGCAATCCCGTCGTCTTTGCGAAGGAAGCCGCGACCATCGACATGCTGTCCGACGGTCGATTCATGCTCGGCCTCGGCGCCGGCTGGATGAAAGAGGACTACACCATCACCGGCATCCAGCAGGACGACGCGATGACGCGAATCAATCGCATGGAAGAAGCCATCGACGTCATGCGCGGTCTTTGGGGAGCGGGTCCGTTCTCGCACAGCGGTCGCTTTTACAGCGTTTCCGAGATCGATGCTTGGCCCAAACCGGTGTCGAACATTCCCATCATTGTTGGCGGTGGTGGAGAGAAGTTGCTCGCGATGGCGGGGCGCAAGGCCGACATCGTCGGCATCAACCCGAAGATCGTCGGACGATCAATCAATCCGCGATCCATGGCCACAGCCGCAGCCGACGTGGTCGACGAGAAGATCCGTTTTGTGAAGGCGGGTGCCGGCGATCGATTCGACGACGTCGAGTTGTCCTTGCAGGTCTTTGTCACCGTGGTGACTGATGATCCAAAGGGCGTGGCGGAAAAGTATGCCCCGGCGTTCGGTCTGCCCCCCGAGGTCGTCCTCACCGCGCCGTACTTCCAGATTGGCAGCGTTGCCCAGATCACCGAGAACCTCATTGCTCTTCGCGAGCGGTGGGGTATCAACTACATCGCGTTCCAGCAGGATGCGACCGCGGCGATGGCGCCGGTGGTTGCTCAGCTCAGCGGCAAGTGACGGTCAATCCGAGGCTCGCGCCGTTCGGTACGACGATCTTCGCCGAAATGTCGGCGTTGGCCATCGAATTGGATGCCGTCAATCTCGGCCAAGGCTTTCCCGATACCGACGGCCCGACCGAGGTTCTTGATACCGCTGTCGAGGCGATTCGCTCGGGGTTGAATCAATATCCGCCGGGTCCGGGAATGCTCGTCCTGCGCCAGGCGATTGCCGAGCATCAACGTCGGTTCTACGGAGTCGACTACGACGCCGACAGCGAAGTGTTGGTCACCGCCGGTGCAACCGAGGCGATTGCGGGTGCACTGCTCGGGCTGCTTCAGCCCGACGACGAAGTCGTCGTGTTCGAGCCCATGTACGACAGCTATCAGGCGTGCATTGCCCTTGCCGGTGCACGTTCGGTTCCCATCGTTCTGCGGCCACCCGGTTATCGGCCCGACCTTGACGCAGTGCGGCGGGCCATCGGGCCCCGCACCAAGGCGATCTTGGTGAATTCCCCGCACAACCCGACGGGAACGCTGTTCACCGCCGATGAAATGGCCACCATCGCGCGAATTGCCACCGAGCACAACCTGATCATCATCTCCGACGAGGTGTACGAACATCTGGTATTCGACGGATTGAGGCATCACAGCATGGCCGAACATCCGGGTGCGCGCGAGCGAACGCTCGTGATTTCGAGCGGCGGTAAAACTTTTCGGACGACGGGTTGGAAGATCGGTTGGTTGTGCGGCCCGGCGAATCTTGTGGGGGCCGCTCGAGCCGCCAAACAGTTCCTCACGTACGTCAACGGCGCACCATTCCAGCCTGCGATCGCTCGTGGCCTCGGGTTGCCCGACTCGTATTTTGCAGGGGTCGCCCGTGATCTCCAAGAGCGACGCGACCAGCTTGTGCCGACGCTCCGTGCAGTCGGATTCGACGTGTTTGCGTCTTCGTCCACGTACTTCGTCACGGTCGATGTCGCGCCGATCGCCCCCGGAACGGGCGGCAAGGAATTCTGTCTGCGCATGGCCCGCGAGGCGGGCGTCGTGGCGATCCCGAACGAGGTCTTCTACACCGCTCAGAACAGAACAGCCGGACGAAGTTTGGTCCGCTTTGCCTTCTGCAAGCGGCGAGAGGTCATCGCTGAAGCGTGTGAACGTCTGGGAAGATGGAAGCCGTGAGGGTCGCGGCAATCCAGCACGACATTGCGTGGCTCGACCGCGGGACGAACTTCGCTCGACTCGAGCCGAAAATCCGCGAAGCCGCAACCGCCGGTGCCCGTCTGGTCGTCCTGAGTGAGATGTTCTCCACGGGGTTCGCGATGGGCGACGAGTGGGTCGGGCAACTCGCCGAGCCCCGCGATGGTGAGTCGTCGCAGTTCCTTCGTGCAATGGCTTCGTCGTACGGAACATGGGTCGCCGGTTCGTGTCCCGAAATTGCGCCCGGGGCAGCGCTTCCCGCGAACACGCTGGTGATTGCAGGTCCCGACGGCGAGGTTCATCGGTACGAGAAGATCCATCCGTTCACCTACGGCGGGGAAGACAGGTACTTCAAGAAAGGAGCCGGTCACCTCACGGTTGTCATCGAAGGTGTCAGGGTCAGTGGCTTTGTCTGCTACGACCTGCGTTTCGCCGACCATTTCTGGTCACTCGCCGAGCAGACCGACCTCTTCATCGTTCCTGCGAACTGGCCCGCATCGCGTGCCGCGCATTGGTCGACCCTGCTCGCGGCACGTGCGATCGAGAACCAGGCGTACGTGATGGGGGTCAACCGTGTCGGTGACGGGGGAAGCCTGAACTATGGCGGAGGCTCGTGCATCGTCGGCCCGTTCGGCGAGGACCTTGCCCGGGCCGGCGTCGAGGAGTCGATCCTCTACGCGGACGTCACCGCAGCCCACGTCGCCGAAACGCGCGCGAAGTTTCCGTTCCTCCGCGACCGGTGACGTCTACCTGAGTTTCGGCCAATTGGTGAAGCGCTCGAGTGCAGCGAGCGTCGACTCCATTGCGTCCGGGTGAACCGGATGCGAGATGAGGAATCCCTGGGCTTTCGCACAACGAAGGTCGGCGAGCGACTGCAACTGTCGGATGCTCTCGACTCCCTCGGCAACGGTGTCGAGGCCGAGGGCATCGGCCATGGCGATGATGGTCTTGACGAGCGACCTGGCGCTCACGTCGTCGGCGATACCCGAAATGAACGCGCGATCGATTTTCAATCGCTGAATCGGGAAGCGCTGCAGCAAAGAGAGTGACGAGTAGCCGGTACCGAAATCGTCGATCGCAACCCGGACGCCAAGGGCATTCAGGCGACGGAGAGTCGACAGGGCTTGGTCGGGCTCGGCAATCATGACGCCCTCGGTGACCTCGAGCCAGAGTTGTTGCGGCCGGATGCGCGATCGGGTGAGGGCTTCGTTGACGGCGGACGTGAAATTCGGATCGTGAAGTTGTCGGGGTGAGACGTTCACTGACATTGATGCCGACTCGGGACAGACACCACGGTTGATCCAGTCGCGCAGATGGGACAGTGCTTCGAGAAGAGCCCAGGCTCCAATCGGCACGATGGTGCCGGTTTCCTCGGCGATCGGGATGAATTCGGCGGGAGAGACGGTGGTTCCGTCTTCTTGTTCCCACCGCATGAGCGCCTCGAAGCCAATGACATCGCCAAGTTGGATGTCGATGATGGGCTGGTGAACGAGGCGGAGCTCGCGCCTCTCGAGAGCGCGATACAGCGCGGTTTCGAGCGAGAGACGTTGTGTGACGCGTTCGAGCATGGAATCGTCGAAGATCGCGATGCAGTTACGGCCGGCGTCTTTCGCACGATACATCGCGGTATCGGCATTGCGCAGCAGTTCCTCGGCGGTCAGTGAACCGGTGGGCGATCCGAGGGCGACACCGATGCTCGCCGAGACGAAGACGTCACCCTGCGAGACCTGGAGTGGCTCGTGAAAGGCCGCGAGAACTCGTTCGGCCAGTTGCATGGCATCACCGGTTGTGCGTGACGCGGGGTCAAGAACGACGAACTCGTCTCCACTGATGCGGCCGACGTGCGCGCGCTCGGGAATCGTGTTGCGCAGTCGCCGCGCAACCGCCAGCAGAACGTCGTCACCCGCTCCGTGGCCGAGTGAGTCGTTGATGTTCTTGAAACGGTCGACGTCGATGAAGAGAACCGTCGGTCGACGATCGGCCCGCCAGGATTGCTCGAGTGCATCGGCGATGTGGTCAAGCATGAGGTTGCGGTTCGGCAGTTGGGTGAGCGGGTCGGTTTGGGCCAATTCAACAAGCACCGCCTGGGAACGCGCGTTGTCGCGGACGGCCTGGATGACGCGGGCGGTGACGGCGGTCGCGAGAACGAAGAGCGACACGGTACGGACAACCCGGTCGAGGCGGTCGTGTGGATCCATTGTCGAGACGACGAGGAGCGGGACGATGAGAGCCAGGGTGGTGAGTACGAGGCGACCAAGAAACGGGCGGCGAAGGCGGATGGATCCCCGTTGGCTGAGGCCGCGAACCGACGGGTGAAGGAACGTCGCCGCGGCAAAGAAGAGAGACGTGACGTAGGGCGCGTTGCCGTAACGGGTCGCCACCGAGAGATGCCCGGACTTTTCCAGGGCGTAGAGGAGGTCCCCGACGAGTGAGAGGCCGATCGCGCCGGACAGCATCCACACCGCGGTCGTTCGGTTCGCGTCGGAGAAGAGCAGCGATGCCAAGAGAAAAAGCACGACCGTGCTCGTGGCAAGAGTGACGCCACGAAGTCCGGTGACGACGTTCGGTTCCACGATCGCGTCGATGGATGGCTGGATCAGCAAGACCCAGATGAGGATCCACGTGCCGAGGGCGACGATGAGGCCGTCGCCCAGTGAGCGCATCAGCGAAGCACCACTGCGCCGCACGGTGACCACCAAGAGAGCTCCCGCGAGGGTCACCTGAACCGCGAGGAATCCTGCTTCGGTGGCGATCCGCAGGCCGGTCCCCTCGCCGGCACCGTCGAGAATTTGTGCGGCCGTCGAGAACACTGCGATAGCCAGAACGAGGCTCCATGTCGCTGCGGATGGTCGGTGCGTTGCGAGACCGGCGATGACACCCACCGCGAGGAGGATTGTCGCGGCTAGATAGATGGCGTCGTTGGCGTTCTGGTCTTCAACAAGTGCATGGCAGACCCCGGCAATGATGCCGAGGACAACGAGTACCCACGCAATGCGGGAAAAGCTTGTACGCACTGGGTTTTGAGCGTACACATGCCCGCATTTCGGTGGGTGGATCAATTATTCTGAGAGCGGGCGGAGAGTCACCCGGATTGATCTCTCATGCATGTCACACGACACACCGCCATCGCCGATCCAACCTTGATCGACCGCCTCTGGTCGTTGTACGTCCGTGCCTACATGCCCGTGGCCGAAGAAACGGTCACTCACGAGATGCTCGACAGGGTCGAATTCGCCGAGCAGTTGCGTTCATCGGTGAATCGCGTGTGGGTGGTCTGGGATGCCGAGCTACCCGTCGCAATGACCGTGATCTCGACCGACGTACGTTCGACGCGCTGGCTCTCCGAGCAGTATTTCGCAAAACACTTTCCCGATCGGTTCGCGGCGGGTCAGGTCCACTACGTGGTGTGGGCCGTGGTCGACCCCGACTACGGCGCGCGGGGAGCGGTGATACACCTCGGCAAGCATTGTCTGGCGGTCGAGGCCGAGGAAGGTGCGTTGCTGGTGTTCGACACCCCCGAGGCGAACCAGCCCGGCGACGCGGGTGGGTCGGCTGAACTGCTGCTGAGGCTTGCGCGGATGGTGTCCGACGCGGAATTGGTGCCCATTTCGGTGCAGCGCTACTACGCAATCAGTTTCCCGGCCCCGTCCCGCTACCGTGATGGAGCAGATGTCGAACACGTTCTCCAGCGCCCGGTCGGTTGACGTCGTCGTCCCCGGCGCACACTTGATGGCCGAACTACTCGGTCTTCGCGACGGAAATCTCCGGCTCGTCGAGCGCGCATTCCCGGAAACCGACGTCTCGGTCAGGGGGAACGTCATCCACCTCGAGGGTGGACCAACTGAGGTGGTCGGTCGACTGTTCGAGGAATTGGTGCGTCTGTTGCAGCGAGGCGAGGCTCTCGATCAGGTCGTTGTTGGTCGATCAATCGAAATGGTGCGCAGCGACCAGAGTCCAAGTGACGTTCTCTCCGACGAAGTCGTGCGGATGCCGAAGGGTCGCTCGGCCAAACCGAAGACCGCGGGCCAAAAGCGATATGTCGACGCGATCCGCGAGAACGTCATCACGTTCGGGCTGGGGCCGGCGGGTACGGGAAAGAGCTGGCTCGCGGTTGCAATGGCGGTTCAGGCCCTGCAGGCCAAACAGGTGCAGCGCATCATCCTCACTCGTCCCGCAGTCGAGGCGGGCGAGCGTCTCGGATTCCTGCCCGGGGACCTGATGGCGAAGATCGACCCCTATTTGCGACCCTTGTACGACGCTCTCTACGACATGCTCGAGCCGGAAGCGGCCGCTCGCTTGGTTGAACGGCAGGCAATCGAGGTTGCTCCGTTGGCATTCATGCGTGGACGCACGCTGAACAATTCGTTCATCATTCTCGACGAGGCGCAGAACACCACACCGGAACAAATGAAGATGTTCCTCACTCGCATCGGGTTCAATTCGCGAGTCGTCGTCACCGGCGACCTCACGCAGGTCGACGTTGCGCAGGGACGTAGTGGTCTCTTCGATCTCGAACGTGTTCTGTCCGGAATCGACGGGCTTGCTTTCGTTCATCTTGGGAAGGCCGACGTCGTGCGGCACCGCATCGTGGCCGACATCGTGGCGGCCTACGAAGATGCCGGCCGGGGCTGATCAGGCGATGGTTGGCTTCCTGTCGCGTCAACGTCGACCACGACGCGTCGGCGGCGAGGGTTCGATTCGCGTGTTTTGCGCCGACGAGCAATCGGAGGTCGACCTCAACGTCGAGCGCTGGCAGAAACTCGCAGGTGCTGTTCTCGCCGCAGAGGGCGTGCGTGGTGCGGCGGAGCTCAGCATTCTTTTCGTCGACGAGCCCACCATCAGCGAGATGAACAACGTGCACATGGGCAAGACGGGTCCAACCGATGTGCTCGCATTCCCCATCGACGCGGTCATCGTCGACGAACCGGCGGGCCCCGGGCGCGCCTCGCGCGGCCCCGATCGGCCACAACCCGACAGCGATGATCATCCCTTGCTGCTCGGAGACGTTGTGTTGTGTCCCGCCGTTGCAGTTCGTCAGGCTCCCACCCATGCGGGAACCGTCGACGACGAAATCGCGCTCTTGGTGACGCACGGGGTGTTGCACGTCCTCGGATACGATCATGCCGATGACGACCAGCGGCTCGCCATGCAGCGACGTGAGACCGTCCTGCTCGAAGAGTTCCACTGGGGACGACCCGCTCCCAGCGGATTCCGTATCGACCACCCTGAAGACGGTGCGGTGACGTGACGTGTTGACACGCACCGCTGCCCTCGTGGCGGCGACTCCAACCGGCAGCGACTGGGGAATGCTCGTCGCGATCGTGCTGCTCTTGGTTGTACTCATCTTCCTGGCTGCAGCCGAGATGGGTCTGTCAAAGATGACGAAGCCCAAGGCGGCGGCCATGGCCGACCAGGGCCTCAAGTCCGGTCGCGCCCTGTCGCGCTTGGTCGAAGACCCCGCGCGATGGGTCAATCCGATCCTCCTCACAGTGAACGTGTGCCAAACGGTTCAGGCGACCCTGACCGGCGTCGTTGCGGGACGTCTGTTCGGGGCCGCGGGCGTCGTCATTGGTATCGCAGTGAACGTTGTCGTCTTCTACGTCCTCGCCGAGGCGGTGCCCAAGACGTACGCCGTCATCTATCCGGAGAAGGCTGCATTGTTGGCGGCCCGACCCGTTTGGACCCTTGCAAACTTCTGGCCACTGCAGATGGTGTCGCGAGGTTTGATTTCGCTCACCAACGTCATCGTGAAGGGCAAGGGTTTGCAGCAGGGTCCGTTCGTTTCCGAGCAAGAGCTGCTCGGCATCGTCGAGGCTGCGGCGCAAGACGAAGTGATCGAACACGAAGAGCGTGAGCTGATCGAGTCGATCATCGAGTTCGGGGACACGGTGGTGCGCGAGGTCATGGTGCCCCGACCCGACATCGTCACCATCGACCACGATCTCACCATCACCGAGGCTCTCGATGTCGCAATCACCGAGGGTTACAGTCGCCTGCCCGTCGTGCGGGAAGTCGATGACGACATCGATGTTGTGGGTATCACTTTCGCCAAGGATCTGATGCGCGCCGAGCGTGAAGGTCGCGGCACCGAGCCACTGTCGGGTCTCGTGCGCAGTGTGAGGATCGTGCCGGAGAACAAGCCGGTCAGTCGCCTCATGCGCGAGATGCAGACCGACAAATTTCACATGGCTGTGGTCGCCGACGAGCACGGCTCGATTGCCGGAATCGTTTCGCTCGAGGATTGTTTGGAAGAACTGGTCGGCGAGATTGTCGACGAGTTCGACCAGGAAGAACAAGAAATCAGGCGCTTGCCGAACGGTGATTACCTCGTGGTGGGGAAGGCATCGGTGGGTGATGTCAACGATCTGCTCGACATTCGCATTCCCGATGACGATTGGGACACGATCGCCGGTTTCGTTTTCAACATGCTCGAGCACGTTCCGGAGCCCGGGGAATTCGTCGAACACGAAGGCTGGCGTTTTGCTGCCGAAGCAGTCGAAGGTCGTCGCATAGCGGTCGTGCGGGTCTCCGCGCGGCCTCCCGCCGACTAGTTTGACGCAATGGAAATTTCGCTGAAGGGTCGCGTCGCCCTGGTCACCGGAGCATCGAAGGGAATCGGCTTCGCCATCGCCAAGACGATGGCAGAAAGCGGAGCGAAGGTGATGTTGTCGTCACGCAAGGAAGACCAGTTGCGGGCGGCTGCGGCGAACATCAACGGTGACACCGAGGTCTTTGCGGCCAATGCGGGTGACCTCGATGCAGCATCAAAGTGTGTCGATGCAACCCTCGAACGATTCGGGGCAGTCGACATTCTCGTCAACAACGCCGCCACCAACCCGTACTTCGGAAAGACACTCGGGGTCGATGAGTCGCGTTTCGCAAAAACCTTCGATGTGAACCTGAAGGGGCCTCTGTTCTGGTCGCAAATCGTCTACGAGCGGTGGATGAACGAGCATCCCGGCGTCATCATGAACATCGCCTCTGTCGGTGGCATGCGGGCAGAAATCGGCCTCGGCGTGTACAACCTCACCAAGGCAGCGCTCATCCACATGACCCGCCAGCTGGCGAGTGAACTTGGCCCGTCGCGCGTGGTGGGCATCGCGCCGGGTCTCGTGAAGACCGACTTTGCGGCGGTGCTCGTCGACAACTTTGGTGAGACCCTCGCGGCACGTCTGCCGACCAAGCGGCTCGGTGAGCCACAAGACATCGCGAACCTTGCCGTTTTTCTTGCTTCCGACGCCGCCAGCTGGATCACGGGGGAGACCTATGTGATCGATGGCGGGGCCGGAGTCGCCGGTTCGGCCTGAGAGTCACACACCGGCTGTGGCTGCGTGTCGCACGACGGTGCGTGCGCCAACCAGAATCGTCACCGACATGATGATGCCGCCGACAAGAAACGGCGCGGCGTAGTCGTAGCTCTTTGCGATAAACCCGCCGATGGCGGAACCAATCGCGATGAATCCGGTACCGATGAAACGGTAGGCCGAATTGACCCGGCCGAACAGTTCCGAGGGGATGATTCGCTGACGCAGGGAGACGGTCGCAACGTTCCACACCGTCCCTGCGATCGCGGTTGCTCCCGAGGCCGCGATGGCGACGGGAATGTTTCGCCAGAGACCCATGGCGAGGCTCGACACGGCAAAGGTTGTGTACGAGACCACGATCGTGCCGGAGGTTCCGAACTTCGACGCCACCCGATCGCCGGCGAGACCTCCGAGAATGGAGCCCGCGCTCATCACCGCGAGCAGGACGCCGTAGCCGCCGCCCGTTACCCCGAGTTCGTCGCTTGCGTATTTCACGAAGAGGGCCTGACCCATCATCGTCGCCAGGTTGCAGATACCCAGCATCACGGCCATGGTGCGCAGCAGTCGGTGTGCAAAGAGCCAACGCAAGCCATCGGCCAATTGCGATGCAAACGACTTGCGTTCGTCGTCACTCGGGCCGCCGGTCGATAGGGGGATGGTCGTGCGGATCGAGGCGACCAAGTATGCGGCGACACCGAACGAGGCAGCATTCACGGCAAACGGGGTTCCGATGGCGGCCACGAATGCCCATGCGCCCAAAGGAAGTCCGAGAAAGGTGTTGCACACGACCTCGGTGGCGAACAGTCGACCGTTGGCTCGTTCGAGCATCTCCGCGGGAACGATTGCGGGCAGGAACGCCTGGGCGGACATGTCGAAGACGACCTCGCAGACACCCACGAGCGTGATGATTGCGATGAGTATCCCGATGCGCATATCACCGGTCGAGGCGAGCACCGCGACAAGTGCGAACAGGGCGCATCGTGCGACGTTGGCGCGCACCATCAACACTTTGCGGTCGAGGCGATCGATCACAACACCCAGTGGAAGTGAAAGCAGAAGCCAGGGAAGAGTCAGGCCGACACCGACCAGTGCAATGAGGCGTGGATCGTTGGTCAACGATGCCGCGAGCAAAGGGCCGGCAGCGGCATCCATGCCGTCGCCGATGTTCGAAATTCCAGACGCCAACCACTGACGCCGAAAAGAGGGGGGAAACGTCACCGAGGCGACGTTAGTTCGTCGACAAGAAGTTGACGCCGCACCTTTCCGAGGGCGGTACGAGGCAGCGTGTCGACAATGATGATCTGTCGCGGTGCGCAGAAACGTGGCAGTGACTGCGCGACAAATTCGCGAATGGTTTCCAGCGAGGGGGCGTCATTTGCGTTTGTCACGATCCATGCGACGACTCTTTGTCCCCACTCGTCGTCTTCGACACCTGCGACCGCACATTCAGCGACGAGTGGGTGTTGAACGAGGACGCGCTCGACGGCATCAGGCCAGACGTTTTCTCCACCCGTGATGATCATCTCGCCACGGCGTCCGTCGACGTGCAGCAGTCCCGATTCGATGTGTCCGGCATCGTTGGTGTGCAACCAGCCGTCTGTGTCGACGGGGGAGTCCAGATTCGCGTTGCGATAACGCGACATGACCATCGGCCCGCGCAGGAGAATTTCTCCGTCCGGCGCAATTTCCACC
>RGCG01000045.1 GCA_009919275.1 Actinomycetota bacterium | reverse complement strand
CTGGCGCGGTAGTCGACCGACGACGAGCGCACGACCGTGAGGTCGGCCGCCTCGAAGAGTTCAAGGGTGGCCTTTTCCAGCGAGCCTTTGGGGAGAACGAGGCGAAGCACGCCCCAAGCCTATTGGCGTCAGTGCTCGGTGGGGGCTTGGTTTAAGAGCGCAAGTGCGTGAGGAAGCACGTCGATGACCGCCTCCAATTGCTCGACGCAACCGCGGGGACTGCCGGGCAACGTCACGATGATGGCGTTGCCAACGATGCCTGCAACTCCGCGTGACAGACGCCCGAGCGGGTTGATGGATCGCATCGCCTCGGCCAAACCCGGTGCGGGACGGTCGATGACGCGCATGGCACCCTCGGGGGTCTGGTCACGGGGCGCGAATCCGGTTCCACCGGTGGACACGACGAGGCCGGCGAAATCGCGCGTCAGGTCGCGCAGCGCACCCGAGACGTTCTCTTCGCCGTCAGCCACGACGCGATGTTCGACGACGTCGAATCCCTGTTCGTCGAGAAGCGCAACGAGCGCCCGACCGGATGCGTCGTCACGGTGACCCGACATGACTCCGTCACTGACGGTGAGAACCTTTGCGGGCCATTGCTGGGCGTTCATCACGGCGAACCTAGTGAGCCCCGAACGATTCACCAACCGACGGTCGTACCCCGTTGGCCCAGTCTCGCGCCGCCATGGGCCTCTTGCCCTCGGGTTGCACGGTCACAATCCTGATTGCCCCGGCTCCTGCACCGACGACCACACCCCCACCCGTCGACAGGACGCAGCCGACATCGCCCGAATCGTCGGCCAGGACCACTTCGTGCAACTTCACGCGCGAACCGCGGAAAAAGGTGTGTGCTCCGCCGACACGCACGGTCCGGACAATGTCGATTGCGGGTTTGTTCCAGTCGACTTCAAGTTCCTCGGGGGTGATTTTCTCGGCGTGCACGGGTTCACCCGACTGCGGAGCCGGCACAGGAAAACCATCGCGCAACATACGAATGATCTGGCGCGCTCCGATGACGCCGAGACGCGAGCGGAGTTCTTCGACGGTTTCGTTGTCGTCGATGTCGACGGATTCGACGTCGTACACGTCGCCGGTGTCGAGACCCTCTTCGATCTGCATGATCGACGAGCCGGTCACGGTGTCACCCGCGAGTATCGCCCTTTCGACCGGTGCCGCCCCACGCCAACGTGGCAGGAGCGAAAAATGCAGGTTGACGAGCGGGATCATCGACAACAGAGGCTCGCGAATGATGCGGCCGTACGCGACCACAATGCCGACAACGCCGTCGGCTCCGTGTTGGTTGATGAAATCGACGGCCCCCGAGGACGACTCGATCACCGGAATTCGATGTTCAAGTGCCACATTCTTGGCGGGCGATGCCGCGGTCTTGCCGCCGCGCCCGCGTCGCTTGTCGGGGTTCGTCACGACGGCGACGACGTTGACCCGAGCCTCGAGCAGCGCACCCAGTACCTGAGCGGAGATGTCGGGGGTGCCAAAGAAGACGACGTCGCGTGTGGGGCCGGACGGTGCGAGCTTCGGTGCGATGGCGCCTACTTCAATTTGATGACGCGGGGCTCGTCGGGTCGCTTTGCTTTGGCTTCACCATCGTGGAGTCGGCGGTACTCGGCCAGTGCTTCTGCACGCTGGTCGGTCGTCATACGGTCGAACATCAACACGCCGTTCAAATGATCGAGTTCGTGCTGAAAGAGTCGTGACAGCAGTTCGTCTGCTTCGACCGTGACCTCTTCTCCGGCAAGGTTGATTCCACGCATGAGGACTTCCTTGGGGCGGATCATCTCGACATAGAGACCGGGGATCGAGAGGCATCCCTCTTCGTAGATCCACTCTCCAGATGACTCGACGATTTCGGGATTGATGAGCACGTCGGCTCCGTCGCCGATGTCGTAGACGAACAACTTCTTCTGCACACCGATCTGCGGCGCCGCCAGACCGATTCCCGGTGCGTCGTACATGATGTCGAACATCTCGTCGGTGAGACGCACGAGTTTGTCGTCGATCTTCTGAATCTCGAGGGCCGTCGACTTCAGAACCGGGTCGCCGTATGTACGAATTTCGTACGCCATGGTGCAAGGCTATCCGTAATGCCTGACGACATCCCTGACCACATTCCGGACAGCGGCTCGGCACATTATTTCGACGTCGACGAGGAAGAACTCGAACGTCTCGGATCCGCGCCACGCGATGTGACGTGGACCGTCCACGGATCATCGCTGTCAGCCGCCTCAGACCGCGGCGTGTTCAGCTACGGACGTCTCGATCGCGGCACGGCGGTCCTTTTCGACCTTGTTCCAGCTCCTCCGTCTCACGGTGTTTTTCTCGACATCGGATGCGGCTGGGGAGCCGTCGCAATGTCCCTTGCCGCACTGTCGCCGGAAGCAAAGGTGTACGCAGTCGACGTCAACCCCCGGGCCCTCAACCTGGCCAGACGAAACGCATCACAACTTCACCTCGACAACGTGCACGTCTCGCAGCCCGACGAAGTTCATCCCGGCATCACGTTTGACCTCATCTGGAGCAATCCGCCGATCCGTGTCGGCAAGGATGTGCTGCACTCCATCCTCGACAGATGGATGAACCGCTTGTCGGCGAACGGCTCTGCCTATCTGGTGGTGCAAAAAAACTTGGGGTCCGACTCGCTCGCCGACTGGCTGCGTGAACGAGGCTTCGTTGTCGATCGTGTCGGTAGCCGCAAGGGTTTCCGGGTCCTTCGCGTGACACGACCTCAGTAACGGTGGGGGTCGACGTACACGCGTGCCTGAACACGACGTAATTCGGCACAGAAATCGGCGAACAACGAGGGATCCGCTCCGCGCACCAACCAACGCCCTTGCCCCACGGCGGCCACGTCGATTCCGAGTGGGGCTGCATCAAACACCGCCCGTGTCGACTCGTCGCCGTCGACTCGTGCGAAAGAAACGAACGGGGGCAGACCAAGCGCCCGCCGTGTCCCCATTTCCGCCTCGACGACCGCGGTGGGGTTGGGTGATGCGAAACGCGACACGATGGGGTCGGTGGCGTCATTGACCTGGAGGATGATCTCGGGCTGGCGGCTGCCACGGAGAAGGCGGGACGCAAGCACTAACAAGGTCCACGCGTGCTCACCCGCGCGGTACGTCGGCGCGAACACTTCGTTGTCGAAGTCGAGGAACGCAACGACATCTGCGGAGTCGAGACGATGGAGCAACGCCTCGGTCCCCACGTAGACGGCCGATGCAGTGTTGCCGACTCCAGTGGTTTCGGCCGTGACTTCGGTGACGGAACGACCCGCGGCCGCCTCGAGTTCCTCGCGCGCCCGCGAGACCCCGCGACGAATGATGGACATGGCGCCGGCGCCGCAACGTGCGCACACAACCGGCCTGGAATGTCCACACGACGGGCAATCGAGCATGTCACCGAGATGCATTGCCGCTTCGCACTTCTCGCAACGAGCGATCTCGCGACACGACTTGCAGGCCACCAACCTTGCCCGACCCTTCACGTTCAAGACACAGGCGACAACCTTGCTCGTGTCGCGAAGATGAGCAACCAGTTCGGACGTCACGAGTCCGCGTCGCGGTGCATCGTCATCGCTGGCACCCAGGGACGTGAACGGATCGGCCACGACGATGCGCGGCCAGTCCCCGGCGGCAGGTTCGGGCACGACGACACGCGACTCTCCCGCCCAATGGATCGCGGCAATGGTGGGAACGGGAGAGACGACAAGGCACGGAATGCCGCCGAGTCGAGCGCGTTCGATCGCCACGTCGCGGGCGTGCCACGTGGGACTGCGTTCGTCTTGCAGACGTTCGTCGTGCTCGTCGAGAACGACGATTGCAGCCACCCCAGGGCACGGCGCCCAGACCGCGCTTCTCGCACCGACGACGACATCGACGCCCTCCGCCGCGCGCTGCCAATCGTCGGGCATGAGAGCGACCGACAAACCCTCACGGCGCAGAGCACCAGCGATGGTTCGGGCCTGGGCAATCCCGGGGCATACGACCAGTGTTCGTCCACGCACCAACGCCGACTCGAGTACGGGTCGCACGGCACGACCGGCCGGCCACACCACGACCCCACCTCCACGCTCGACAAGTTCATCGACGTTGGCCAAGGTTCCCCGCGCCGACGCGCGCACCGCCGACGGTGTTGGACGCAGGGACTTCACACGTTTTGGAGGCGACGCAATGGAAAGCACGGCACGAAGGGGCCCTGCAAAACGACGGGAACACCACTGTGCCAAGCCGACAACTTCGGGAGCGGGGCCCGCCGACAGCAGGTCGATCACCGCTTTGAGGTCGTAGCCGTTCGCCTCGGCGTCGACATGTTCGAGAACCCAAGCGTCGACACGCCGACCGTTCAGCTCGACGCGAACGATGCTGCCCACGGCAACATCGCCGAAGCGCTCGGGAACGACGTAATCGAAGGTCTTGTCGATCCCACTGACATCGGGGACGACGCGAACGGCGCTGGTCAGAGTTTGAGCGCTGCCTTCAGCGCATCGAGACGGCTCAACTGTTCCCACGTGAACTCGGGAAGATTGCGACCGAAGTGACCGTAGGCAGCGGTCTTCTTGTAGATCGGACGCTTGAGGTCGAGATCGCGCACGATGGCAGCGGGACGCAGGTCGAACACCTGGCGAACTGCCGCCTCGATGGACTCCGGCGAGACCTTCTCGGTACCGAACGTTTCGACGAGGATGCTGACCGGATGTGCAACACCGATGGCGTAGGCCACCTGCACTTCGCAGCGCGTGGCGGCGCCGGATGCGACGACGTGTTTGGCGACCCAGCGCGCGGCATAGGCGGCCGAACGGTCGACCTTTGACGGGTCCTTTCCGGAGAACGCACCACCACCGTGGCGACCCATGCCGCCGTAGGTGTCGACGATGATCTTGCGACCGGTGAGGCCGGTGTCGGCGTGGGGTCCACCAAGGACGAACTTGCCCGTGGGGTTGACGAAGATCTCGTAATCGTCGTTGACGAACTGCGCCGGAATGACCGGGCGAATGACCTGTTCGATGAGGTCGGGACGGATGACGGTGTCGCGGTCGAAATTTTCGCCGTGCTGGGTGGAGATGAGCACCGTCTTCAGACGAACGGGCTTGCCGTTTTCGTAATCGAACGTCACCTGTGTCTTGCCGTCGGGGCGGAGGTACGGAATCGCACCCGATTTGCGCACCTCGGTGAGGCGCTCGGCCATGCGATGAGCAAGCCAGATTGGCAATGGCATGAGGTCGGACGTTTCGTCGCAGGCGTAGCCGAACATCATTCCCTGGTCGCCCGCACCTTGGCTGTTCAGGATGTCCTCGCCGCTCTTGCCCTTGCGAGGCGATGTCTTCGCTCTGCGCGTCGAGAGTGACGACGACGCCGCAGGTCTTGCTGTCGAAGCCGAAGAGAGCATTGTCGTAGCCGATGCCTGCGATCGTCTCGCGGGCAATGCGCGGAATGTCGACGTAAGCGTCGGTTGTGATTTCGCCGGCGACGATGCAAAGGCCGGTGGTGAGCAGGGTCTCGCAGGCAACTCGTGCGTCCGGATCCTCGGCGAGAATGGCGTCGAGGACGGCGTCGGACACCTGGTCGGCCATCTTGTCGGGGTGGCCTTCGGTGACGCTTTCCGAGGTAAACGTATACTTTCTCACGAGTGCTCCTGTTTGCGGTCAAGTGACATGCGGTGAAGTGACTGCTCGACACTATCCAATACGTGCACTGCGACGCTGTGTTTGTCGGACAGGGGAACGTCTTTGGCGTCGGATTTCGTGACGATCGTGACGGCATTGGTGTCGTGGCCGAAACCCACTTTGGGCTGCGAAACGTCGTTGGCGACCACGATGTCGAGGTTCTTGCGGACCAATTTGCCCTTGGCATTGTCGACGAGATTCGACGTCTCCGCCGCGAAGCCGACCAACACCTGACCCGGTCGCTTGGCGGCTCCGAGGCCCGCGAGAATGTCGGGGGTCGCTTCGAGGATGATCGGCGGGACGCCATCCTCTTTTTTCCACTTGCCCTCGGCGATCGGGACCGGGCGAAAGTCGGCAACCGCGGCGGTCATGACGACGACGTCGGCCGATACGGCGGCCGAGTCGATGGCCAGTTTCATTTCGGCGGCGGTTTCGACGGGGACAACGGTGACGCCGGAAGCAGGTACGAACTCGGCCGTCGTGACGAGAGTGACTCTCGCGCCGCGCCGGGCAGCTTCGGTGGCAATGGCGTGGCCCTGTTTGCCACTCGACCGGTTGGCAATGACGCGCACCGCATCGATGGGTTCGCGCGTCCCGCCGGCCGAAACGACGACATGACGACCCGCAAGTGCCGATTGCGTTGGTGCGAGAACACGACGTACCGCCGCGAGGATTGAATCGGGCGAGGCAAGTCGGCCGCGGCCGATGTCGCCGCCTGCGAGCCTGCCGTCTTCGGGGTCGACAATGTGCACCCCACGCGAACGCAGGGTCGAGATGTTGTGCTGCACGGCGGGGTGTTCCCACATTTCGGTGTGCATGGCGGGGCACACGACCACCGGTGCAACGGTGGCAATGAGGGTTGCCGTCAGAAGGTCGTCGGACATGCCCGCCGCATAGGCCGCGATGACGCGGGCGGTGGCAGGAGCAACGACGATGAGGTCGGCCCGTTGGCCGAGCCGGGTATGGGGAATCGGACTCGCGTCGTCCCACAACGAGGTGTGCACGGGCTCGGAGCACAGCGCGCTCAGTGTCGTCTTTCCGATGAACCGTTCGGCATCGGGAGTCATGATGGGCGCCACATGCGCGCCCGCATCGACGAGTTGACGACAGACTTCGACGGCCTTGTACGCCGCGATGCCACCCGAGACACCTACGACGATGAATCGCCCCGAGAGATCGCCGGCGATTGTCATCTGGAAGAAAGGGTCGGCCTACTCGGCTGACTCGTCGGCGGCATCGGCGGCTGCCTCGGCATCGACGTTGTCGGCGTCGGCGGAGACCGCCCAATCGTTGAGGTACGAGTTGCCGTCGACTGCGTCGTAGTAGACATCGTCGGGCAGTTCGGTCTTGACGATCTTGTCTGCGGCGATTTCCTCGAAAGCGATGCTGAGGGGCTTGCGGGCAACCGAGCTGACCTGCGGCGGAATCGAGTTGCCGAGACCATCGCCGAGCTGGTTGAAGTAAGAGTTGATCTGACGCGCGCGACGGGCGCCGAGGGTGACCAAGGCGAACTTCGAGTCGGTGCGATTGAGAAGATCCTCGACCGGAGGGGTGATCATGGAGTCGTTGGCGCGCATGGCTTTGAAGGCTAGCGACGAAACGGCCTAATTCGTCCGCCGTTTGCGCTCGTGGTGGACGATCCGGGACAGCTCCTGGAGGGTCAACTCGAGGTCGTCGTTGACGACCACGTGGTCGGCCATGGCGATGCCGACGGGCTCTTCCTCTTCGGCCTTGCGGAGGCGGGCCTCGACTTTGTCCTCGGCGTCACCCCTACCACGAAGGCGCCTCTGCTGTTCGAGACGCGAAGGTGGGAGGAGAAAGACGAGCACGGCATCGGGGTGGATCAGTTTCACCTGGCGCGCACCGTCAACTTCGATCTCGAGGACGATGTCCCGGCCCGGCAACGAGTCGGGCAGCGGCGTTCCGTAGTACTGACCCAGAAACGAGGTCCACTCGAGAAAGCCGGCAGCTGCGATCCGGTCCTCAAACTCGTCACGCGACACGAAGTGGTACGCATCATGGCGTTCGCCGTCGCGACGCGCCCGTGTCGTCCATGATCTACTGAGCCACAGCCGCTCGTCACGAGCCACGAGAGCCTCGACAATGGTGCCCTTTCCCACTCCACCGGGCCCCGACACGATGAAGACGAGGGGTGACGCTTGGTGCAGTTCGTCGTGCCTTTCGTCCTGCATGGTGTCACATTATCGAAACATCACCGATGGAGCCGGGAAGTGAGATCGCTCCACGACGTCTCGCGATGTGAACGCATCCAGCGGTGCATTTCGTTCAGCACTCGCATCGCGGCATCCGGCCGAAGGAACGACGCGGTTCCGACCTGCACCGCATTCGCCCCGGCCTGCATCATCGCAATCGCATCGGGCCCCGACATGACACCACCCACGCCCACGATGGGAACCTGCGGCAGCGCCTGACGCACGTCGTGGACGGCGCGAAGTGCGACGGCATGAATGGCTGCACCCGAGACTCCACCTCCCCCGTTACCAAGCACGGGTCGAGCGCCCTCGATGTCGATGGCAAGCCCGACGACTGTGTTGATGAGCGTCAGCGCTTCGGCCCCGGCGTTCACGACAGCCGACGCAACTTCGACGATGCGGTCGGTGTTCGGACTGAGCTTTGCCCACAATGGAACACCTGCCGCGCCGCACGCAGACACGACAGCGGAGCTGACGTCGATGTCATGGGCGATGATGCCGCCGCGACCCTCGAGGTTCGGGCACGAGAGATTCACCTCGAGTGCAACGATGCGCGATGCCACTGGCGCCAACATGGCAGCGGCGCGCGCATAGTCATCGACCGATCGCCCCCAGATGCTCGCGACCACGGTCGCACCCTGTGCCTCGAGTGTCGGAAGGTCGTGGGTGATCCATGCCTCGATGCCCGGGCCCTGCAATCCAACGGCGTTGATCATCCCCGCAGGAAGCGGATGAACGCGAGGCGCCTGGTTGCCAGGCCACGGCGAGTGATACAGCGACTTCACGACGGTGGCGCCGAGTGACGACAGTTCCATGTACGGCGCCAGCTCTGCTGCGTGACCCGCCGTTCCCGACGCGGTCATCACCGGTTGGGACAAGGTGACCGAACCGATGCGAACCGGCTCGGTGACCGTGGCGCGCAGCCGGCGTTGCCGCATCTACTTGACCCCGCTCCGGTGGTATTCCTGGATTGATCGCACGCTCACGTCGCGGTCACGCTGCTCGAGCAGGCCGTTGAACGCCGCGAGTGCGGCCTCGATGGTGGTCACCGACGACACACGGTTCACGTTTGCCGCCATTCGGATTGCCTGACCGTCGGAACGCGAGCCACTACCCCGCGGCGTGTTCACGACGAAGGCGACACGACCCGCCTCAATCAGACCGACAGCGGTCTTCGCGATGTCGGATTCCTCCGAGACCTTCGCGACGATCTCATCGACCACGATGCCAAAGCGCGAGAGGTAGTCGGCGGTGCCGGAAGTTGCCGCGATTCCGAGACCCAGAGCCCGCAAACGCTTGGCGACAACCAATCCTGCGGGCTTGTCCTTGTCGGCGAGCGAGAGGAAGACGAGACCCTCGGTCGGCAGGATCGTGCCGGCAGCGGTTTCTGCCTTCACGAATGCGGCACCAAAGGTCGCGTCGATTCCCATGACCTCGCCCGTCGAGCGCATTTCGGGCCCGAGAGCAGTGTCGACATCGGGGAACCGGTTGAACGGAAGCACCGCTTCTTTCACCGACACGTGTCCGGTGACGGGCTCGACGAGAAGACCCTCGGCACGAAGTTCGGTGAGGGTTGCCCCAAGCATGACGCGCGTGGCGACCTTGGCCAGCGGGACCCCCGTGGCCTTGGCGACGAACGGCACCGTGCGACTGGCTCGTGGGTTGGCCTCGATGACGTACACCGTCGTGCCCGACACCGCGAACTGCACGTTCAACAG
This sequence comes from Actinomycetota bacterium, assembly GCA_009919275.1. Classification (GTDB taxonomy): domain Bacteria; phylum Actinomycetota; class Acidimicrobiia; order Acidimicrobiales; family Ilumatobacteraceae; genus F1-20-MAGs119. Next base: position 3,375 of record RGCG01000045.1, on the reverse strand, counting down.
ACCGACGACACCGAGGGCGTTGGCCAGCGACGTCGCGTACGAGGAGATCACCTCGACGACCCATGCCGGGAGGTTCTGGGGTGGAATCGCACACGCGCTGTCACCCGAATGCACGCCGGCCTCTTCAACGTGCTCCATCACTCCGCCGATCAGCACCTCGCCCGTGCGGTCACGCACGGCATCGACGTCGACTTCGGTCGCGTCTTCGAGAAAGCGATCGACGAGAACGGGACGTTCGGCCGACAGACCGCCCTCGCGTCCGAGCGACCCGTCGCGGGCAAGTTCACGCATCGCACGTTCGAGATGGGCCTCGTCATGCACGATCTGCATGGCGCGGCCGCCGAGCACGTAACTCGGACGCACAAGAACCGGAAACCCGACCCGACGCGCGATGGTGCGCGCCTCTTCGAAGGTGACCGCGGTACCGCCCGGTGGCTGTGGAATCGACAGACCGGCGCACAAAACATTCCAGCGTTCACGATCCTCGGCGAGGTCGATCGAATCGGGTGACGTTCCCGCAATGAGATGAGCTGGTAGTTGTGACGCGAGTTTGAGCGGTGTCTGTCCGCCAAGGGTGACGATGAGTTTCGGCTCGACGCCACCGCTCGCATCGGTTTCCGCCTCGATCACGTTCATCACATCTTCGTACGTGAGCGGCTCGAAGTAGAGCCTGTCACTCGTGTCGTAGTCGGTGGAGACCGTCTCCGGGTTGCAGTTGACCATCACGGTTTCGAAACCGGCGTCCCTGAGGGCGAAGCTGGCATGAACGCAGCAGTAGTCGAACTCGATCCCTTGACCGATCCGGTTGGGACCGCTGCCGAGGATGATGACGCGACGGCGGGGCGAGTCACGCACTTCGCTTTCGTCTTCGTACGACGAGTAGTGGTACGGCGTCGACGCCTCGAATTCCGCGCTGCAGGTGTCGACCGTCTTGAACGTCGCGCGCACACCGGCTCCGAGTCGCGCTGCACGCACGTCGCGTTCGGTCGAACCGAGCAGGTACGCAAGCTGGCCGTCGGAGAATCCGTGCCGCTTGGCGCGACGCCACAACGACTTCGGCAACACTCGAGGATCGGAACCACGATGGGACTCGATGGCGTGGCGTTCCTCGACAATGACGAGGAATTGGTCGAGGAACCACGGGTCGTAGAGGCAGTGTGCCCGCACGTCCTCCATCGACAGGCCACGCCGAATCGCCTCGCCGACATGAAAGATGCGCTCGGGGGTCGGAACCGCACAACGGAGGAGAAGGTCGGCGTCGCTGATGGATGCGTAGTTTGCCTCGGCAGGGTCGGCGTTCAGACCGAGACGGCCCTGCTCGAGGGAACGCAATCCCTTCTGCACGCTCTCGGTGAAGGTGCGCCCGATCGACATCGCCTCACCCACGCTCTGCATCTGGGTTCCGAGTACACCCGATGTACCGGGAAGTTTCTCGAAAGCCCAGCGGGGAATCTTGGTGACGACGTAGTCGATTGTCGGTTCGAAACTCGCCGGAGTCTTGCGAGTGATGTCGTTCGGGATCTCGTCGAGGGTGTAGCCGACCGCCAGCTTGGCTGCGATCTTCGCGATTGGAAATCCGGTCGCCTTCGATGCAAGAGCCGATGAGCGTGAAACGCGCGGGTTCATCTCGATGACGACCTGTTCGCCCGTCTGCGGGTTCACCGCGAACTGAACGTTGCTGCCGCCGGTTTCGACCCCCACTCTCCTGATGCAGGCGAAGGCGGCATCGCGCATCTTCTGGTATTCGACATCGGACAATGTCTGGATCGGAGCGATCGTGATGGAGTCACCCGTGTGGACACCCATCGCATCGAGGTTTTCGATCGAACAGATGATGACGCAGTTGTCTGCGCGATCGCGCATGACCTCGAGTTCGTATTCTTTCCAGCCAACGATCGACGATTCGATGAGGATCTCGCCGATCGGGCTCGCGGCGATGCCGTTTGCGGCGACGTGTTCGAACTCTTCTTTCGAATTGGCGATTCCCGTTCCGCGACCGCCGAGGATGTACGCGGGCCGGATGATCACAGGCAGGCCGATCTCGTCGAGCACACGACGAGCCCCTTCCATGTCGTGGGCAATCCCGCTGCGCGGAACCGAGAGGCCGATCTCGATCATCGCTTCCTTGAACCTTTCGCGATTCTCGGCGGTCTCGATGGCCTCGGCGTTTGCTCCGATCAGTTCGGGGGTTCCGGGCACGCCAACCTTCCCTCGACGGAAAAGCTCCATCGCAAGGTTGAGGCCCGTCTGTCCGCCGAGGGTCGGAAGCACCGCATCGGGACGTTCCCGCTCGATGATGCGCTCGAGCACCTCGGGTGTCAGGGGTTCGATGTAGGTCCGGTCGGCGAAGTCGGGATCGGTCATGATCGTCGCCGGGTTCGAGTTGGCGAGGATGACTCGGTAGCCCTCGTCTTTCAACACCCGGCACGCCTGGGTTCCCGAATAGTCGAACTCGCAGGCCTGTCCGATCACAATCGGACCCGACCCGATGATGAGGATGCTGGAGAGATCGTTACGGCGTGGCATCAGCGAGCATCCATCAGTTCTGCGAATTGGGCAAAGAGATAACGACTGTCGTGGGGACCCGGCCCCGCTTCGGGGTGGTACTGCACACTGAATGCACGAGCACCCGACACACGCATCCCCTCGTTCGTGCCGTCGTTCAGGTTGACATGAGTGACCTCGACGAGGTGGTCGATCGGCGCAGTGTCGACACAGAAGTTGTGGTTCTGACTGGTGATCTCGACGCTTCCGGATGCGAGGTTGCGGACGGGATGGTTCGCACCGTGGTGACCGAAGGGCAATTTGTAGGTGCGCGCTCCCATCGCCCTGCTGAGAAGTTGATGTCCGAGACAAATTCCAAAAAGTGGCACACCGGCGTCGATGATGCGACGAATCGTCGCGGGCGCGTCGATGACCATTTCGGGATCACCCGGCCCATTGCTGAGAAACACGCCGTCGGGCTTCATCGCCAGCACCTCGTCTGCAGAGGTGGACGCCGGCACCACGCGCACCGTTGCGATCTCGGAGAGACACGAGAGGATCGTCGCCTTGATACCGAAGTCATAGGCCACGACGTTGAACCGTCCCGACCCGACCTGATACGCGGCGCTGGCCGTGACGACGCTGACGAGGTCGACTCCCGAGGTGCCGGGTTCGCGCGAGGCCCGATCACGCAGCGTCGCAACATCAGCCATCCCGAAGGCACCCCCCATTGCGCCGGTGTCGCGCAGCACCCGCGTGAGACGGCGCGTGTCGATACCGGCGATTCCCGGCACACCCCATCGAGCGAGGCTCGCCGAAAGCGAGTCTTCCGCGCGCCAGTTGCTGTAGCGACGGGCCAGCTCGCGCACCACGATCCCTCGTGCAAAGGGT
>RGCG01000044.1 GCA_009919275.1 Actinomycetota bacterium | reverse complement strand
GCTGGCGAAACGCAGGTAGGCAACTTCGTCGATGTCGCGCAGTTGCTCGAGAACCGCGTGACCAACATGCGTGGAAGTGACGTCACTGCCGATGACCCGAAGGTTCTCTTCGACTCGGTCGGCCAATGCCTCGATGACCGCGGCTTCAACGGGTCGACCCTTGGTGGCCGCGCTCACCCCGGCAATCACCTTCGCGCGACTGAATGGCACTCGTGAGCCGCTGCGCTTGGTGACCATGAGGGGAATCTCTTCCAGACGCTCACGGGTGGTGAAGCGGTACCCGCAGAGCGGGCACTGCCTGCGACGCCTGATGGATGCACCCTCTTCGGCGGCACGCGAGTCGATGACCTTTGTGTCGTCGGAGGGGCACACGGGGCAGTGCATGCCCCCATCGTAGGGACAGGGTCGGCTACGGGATACGGATCTGCTGACCCGGGACGATCTGGTCGCCATTGAGTTCGACCAGTCGATCGACAAGGTCGACGACGTTGCCCTGTGGAGCGAGACGGTGCGCGATGGCCCAGAGAGTGTCTCCTTGCACGGCCGTGATTGTGCGCGGCATTTCAATGCCACCAGCGGGACGGGGCTTTTCGGCAACGGCGCTACGCGCAAAGAATCCGCCCCCGATGACGAGACCAACCAGGGCAGCGACAACCGCACGGCGGCGGGCGTAGGTGCGCTGTGTGCGTTGGCGGGCAGCGGCAGGGCGTGGAAGGGGCCGTGTCAGGGGCACGGTGACGGGACGGGGCTGGTAGTGGACTGCGAGGGCCATGGGCGGGTCCTTTCGGGTTGGTTTCGGGTGGTGGGTGGGACTTGGTTTCCTGGGGACGAGATCACCGTAACGAACGGGTGTTCGCTCAACGTACCGAACAGCTGTTCGCAAGTCAAGGGGTCATGCGAACAGGTGTTTGATTCGGGAGGCGAACAGGCGTACGCTGGCCCTATGGCCGAAGCCCTCACCGCCCGCCAACGGGCCATCCTCGAATTCATCGACTCCAACATGCGCGAACGGGGCTACCCACCCTCGGTCCGCGAAATCGGCGAGGCGGTGGGCCTGAACAGTCCCGCCACCGTCCACAATCACCTGGCTTCTCTCCAAAAACTCGGCTACTTGCGCCGTGACCCCACCAAGCCACGCGCCCTCGAGGTGCGCTTCGACTCCAGCATTGGTGTGGCGATGGAACGGCGCCCGGCGCGCCACGTACCCCTCGTGGGTGACGTTGCCGCGGGGACCGACGTTCTCGCAAACGAAAACGTCGAGGAGCTCATTCCCTTGCCCGTCGACTTCACCGGCGAGGGCGAACTGTTCATGTTGCGTGTGCGCGGTGACTCCATGATCGATGCCGGCATCTTCGACGGCGACTACGTCGTCGTGCGCCAGGAATCCAACCCGAAGAACGGCGACATCGTCGTGGCCGGAATACCGGGCGACGAGGCCACGGTAAAGACCTTCAAGAAATCCGGATCGAACATCACGCTGCTTCCGTCGAACCCGCGGCTCGAACCCATGGTCTTTCCCGCATCCGAGGTGTCGATCTTTGGCAAGGTTGTCACCGTTTTGCGGCGACTCTGAACGTCATCGCCGACAACAACAAGCCAAGAGCCAGCACGACTCCTGCTGCAATACGCCACGGTGTGCGAACAGAGAACACGTTCTCGCCGATTGCAATCGCGACGTCCGGTGAATCGGCAACGACACCAACAATCACCGTCTCACCACTACGCCCCGCGAACCTCGACGTGAGAAGTCCTTCGTTGCGCCCCAAGTCGTAACGGCGGTTCGGCTCGACCTCGACCACCTGTCGCTCGACTCCATCGGGTGTGGCTACTGCGAAGCCGAGCATCGGCATGTCGTGCGGATTCTCCATCATCAAGCCAGCATTCGTGCAGTCGGCGTTGTCGGGCATCGGCACGGGGCCCTCTTCGACATAGACCCAGAAGTCGCCTGTCGAACGCAGGGCAACGGGCACCCTGCAGCCTGCGCTCACCCGCACCATGTCGGCCGCCGCGTCACTGGCTCGGCGCGTCCCTTCGCTGAAGAGTGCTCCCACTGCTACAACGGTGACAAAGAGAAGACCGAGCGCGAACCAACGTCCACGGCGGCGATTGCGATGGCTCGTCGAGTCGACCGGCGCTTCCCACCGCGTCGAAGGGTCGGGGGCGGGGAACGCGGGAACGTCGCTCATCGTCGCCTCAAAGCGTCACAACGTGATGCCGAGGCGCTTGGCCATCAACGCGATCTTCTCGTCGGGTTGAACGACCGCGATGCGCACGTTGTTTGCCCCACCTGCGCCGTAGAAGTCACCGGGCGACACCAGCGTGCCGGCCTCTCGCGCCAAGCGATCGGCGAATGCCCAGCCGTCATGGGCATCGAACCAGAGGTAGAAGCCTCCGTCGGGCATGGGAACGGCGAGGCCGGACCACTTCCCCACGACGGCGCTCACTGTTTCGAGACGCCGCAGATATCGGTCGCGTTGCTCGACGACATGCGCGTCGTCGTTCAGGGCAGCGACACCGGCGGCCTGCGCCGGTCCGGGCACCATCATCCCGACGTGCTTTCGCACTTCCTTCAGGTACCCAACGATCGAATGGTCGCCCGCATAGAAGCCCACCCTGACTCCTGCGAGATTCGAACGCTTGGACAGGGAGTGAACCACGACGACACCGTCGAGAGAGTGCTGCAGGGCCGACTGCGGAGTGGTTGACCACGTGAACTCGGCGTAACACTCGTCGCTGAAGACGGGAACCGAATGCTTGAGACCCCACGCGACGGCGGCGCCGAGGTCGTCGAGGTGGCCCGTGGGATTGCTGGGGCTGTTGACCCACAGCATGAGGGCGCGAGATGCATCGTCGGAAGAGATTGCACCAAGGTCCATGGTTCCATCACTGCGCATCGGCACCGCGACCGCGCGACAGTTGGCGAGGATCGCCCCCATCTCATAAGTGGGATACGCCACCGCCGGGTAGAGCACCGTGTCCTTGTCGGGCATACGCAGACGCAGCCAATGTGGCGTCGTGGCCACGAACTCTTTCGTGCCGATGCAGGCGGCGACGTCGGCTGCGGGAACCTCGACGTCGAATCGACGCTTCATCCAATCGAGGGCGGCACGACGCAGTGCGTCGCTACCGATGCTTGCCGGATAACCGCGCTCTGCGTTCGAAGTCGACAGCGCAGCAACGACCGCGGGCAGTGGTGGGTCACATGGAGTACCGATGGAAAGATCGACGAGGCCTCCATCCATCGCCTTGGCGAGCGCGGCCAGGGAGTCGAGTCGGTCGTACGGGTACGGCGGCGGAACAAAACCGGTGCTCATCGGTGTCACTTTGCCCGATCACAGACGAAGTCGCGCAATCGACCGACCGACGCGTCGGAGAGGCGGGCCCGGACACGCGTGCCGCCGTCTTCGTGGCCGATCGACACCACTTCGCCTTCGCGATGGACCATTGCGAGTGCCTCGCCGTGCTCGTAGGGAATGAGCAATTCGACGACTCGGCACTTGCATCGACGACGTGCACCAGAAAATCAGCCTGGCTTGCCACCTCGAGTGTGCTCTTGAACGCCTCGATAAGCCCGTGCGGAAGACGACGCACGAAACCAACGGTGTCGGTGAGGAGAACAGGCTCACCACCCGGCAGCGACAACCGACGCGTCGTCGGATCGAGCGTCGCAAAGAGGCGGTCCTGAACGAGCACGCCGGACTCGGTGAGGCGGTTGAGAAGAGTCGACTTGCCCGCGTTGGTGTAACCCACGATGGTGACCGACGAAAGCCCGCTGCGTTCACGACCCTTTCGTTGGTTCTCGCGGGTGCGGGCCAACTCGCGAAGTTCGGATTCGAGTTTCGAAATCTTGCGGGTGATGCGACGGCGATCGACTTCGAGTTTGGTTTCGCCCGGACCACGCGTTCCGATTCCCGCGCCTTGCTGGCTGAACGCTCCCTTCGCGCCGCGACGCAGACGCGGTAGCCGGTACCGCAGCAATGCGAGCTCGACCTGCGCCTTGCCCTCGAGGGTGTGCGCGTTCTGGGCGAAGATGTCGAGAATGACCGCCGTACGGTCGAGAGCCGTGCGACCGAGCATCTTTTCGAGGTTGTACTGCTGGGCCGGTGAGAGTTCGTTGTCGAACACGACAGTGTCGGCATCGACGTCGAGGCACACCTGCTTCAACTCTTCGGCTTTGCCCTTGCCGAGATACCACGCCGGGTCGGGTGAATCACGGCGTTGGGTCAGAGTTGCAACGGCGTCGGCACCGGCGGTGTCGACAAGCAATGCAAGTTCGTCGAGGCTGGCGTCGGTTTCCTCGTCGGTGTGGGGTGGCAACGTGACTCCAACGAGAACGATCCGCTCGCGGAACGTACGCTCGATGAGCGTCTGGCCAAGCGCCTCCTGATAGGGGTTGCTCACGCGTCGACCATCACCGTGGCCACGTACTCCGACGGGCCGACCAGCACTGCCTCGCGCGTGGCACGGTTGATGCGCACGCGCGCGTCACCGCCGTCCATGTGGACGGTCACTTCTTGCACGTCGGCCTTTGCGTTCGATGGCACGAGACCCCAACTCAATGCCGCGTAGGCGCTGGCACAAGCTCCGGAGCCGCACGCGAGGGTGATGCCTGCGCCGCGTTCGTGCACGCGCATCGTGATTGCGTCGTGTTCGGGACCGGGTGCCACGATTTCAAGATTGACGTGGGGAACCTTTTCCCCGAGCTCACGGAGGCCGACAACTTCGACATCGTCGACGCCCACGACCGAATGCGGATTTCCGAGCGAGAGGTGTGCCACGGGTCGATCGGGATGACAGCCGAGCGTCTCCCATGCATCGGGAACCGGCAGGTCGCCGACGACTCCCATCGAGACGCTGGCCTCGATGGTTCCGTTTCCGTTGTCGCTGACAACCTCGACGCGCCGCACCCCGGCCTCAGTCGACACGACGTAGGTCACGCCCTGTGGCCGCCCATCGGAATCGTGTGCCGCCTGAACGAGGCACCTGATGCCGTTGCCGCTGATTTCCGCCCGGCTGCCGTCGGCGTTGTAGAGCACCATTGCCAAATGTCGTTCACCATGGTTCTCGAGAACGAGAAGGCCGTCGGCTCCGACACCAAAGCGCCGGTCGCACAATCGCCGTGCCAGGGCGTCCCACGCGGTACCCGGTTTGCCTTGTCGCAGGTCGTAGACGAGAAAGTCGTTCCCGAGGGCTTGGTGCTTCGTGAGCGTCAACTGCACGACGCCACCCTATTCCCCGAAAGCCCGAAGTACGGCCGGACTTACGGCGTCGACCGGATCGACATCAGACACGTCGATCCAACAGACACGGGGGTCACGGCGGTACCACCGTTCTTGTCGAACTGCGAACTGCACCGTGCGAAGAACAACCTCGTCGCGCGCCGCCGACAGAGACGAGCGTCCCTCGACGTGGTCGATCATTTCCTTGTAGCCAAGCGCCTGCGCGGCCGTTCGTGACATTGGCGGGTCGTCGGCAAGCAATTGACGTACTTCATCGACGAGACCATCGGTGATCATCGCATCGACGCGTTGCGCGATGCGACGCGCGAGTTCACTGCGTGACCAACGAATGCCAACCTGCACCACGCCGTTGTCGGGGAACGTGGCCGTTCCAGGGCCCGCGTCACTGAACCGTTCGCCGCTGCCCAAACAAACCTCGAGGGCGCGGACGATGCGCCGACGATTGTTCGGCTCGATTTTTCCCGCAGCGGGAGGATCCAACTCGGCAAGACGCCGATACAAGCCGGCCGTGTCGGCATTGGTCTCGAGTTCGGCACGAATCTCGGGCCACTCCCCCGGAAAGACGAGTTCATCGACGACCGCAGTGAGGTAGAGACCCGTGCCGCCCACGAGCAATGCCCGCCGTCCCGAAGCCTGAATCTGGTCGAGTGCACGGCTCGCTTCAGCCTGGAACTGGGTTGCAGTGAAACGCTCGCTTGGCTCGACGAGATCGAGGCAGTAATGACGAACGGCGGCGCGGTCGGCTGCCGTCGGCTTGGCCGTGCCGATGTCCATTCGTCGGTACACCTGCATCGCATCGATCGCCACGACGTCGACGTCGCCCAGCGTTGAGGCAACGTGCATGGGCCGAAATTTCAGGCCGAGGCGACGGCCAGTCGCACCTTGTGGGTTGGTGCGGCGAGCACTTCGCGCAGTTCGCCCCGGAGAAAATGTCGCGCAGCGGATGTCACAAGAACGCTGGCGTAACTGCCGACCCTGATCGGCTCGGCCGAGGGAAAGTGAACGAGCTTGTTCTGACGGGTGCGTCCGGTCAACACACCCTCGTTGCGTTTGCTCACGCCTTCCACGATCACTTCTTCGATGCGCCCCACCCGCTCGGCGTGCTTGATGCCGGCGCTGTGTTCGAGCACAACGCGAAGACGTTCGAAGCGATCGTTGACCACCTTCGGGTCGACAAAGGCGTCATGCATCTGCGCTGCCTCGGTACCCGGGCGTGGGGAGAATTCGAATTCATACGCGGAATCGAAACACGCTTCGGCGGCAACCTCCATCGTGCGCTCGAAGTCGGCCTCGGTCTCGCCGGGGAACCCCACGATGATGTCGGAGGTCACCGCCAAGTCAGGGATGGCACGGCGCGCCTCGGCGAGGCGGTCGAGATAACGCGCGGCGGTGTAACCGCGGTGCATCGCGGCAAGAACGGAATCGCTACCGGACTGCAGCGGATAGTGGAGGTGCTCGCAGACCGAGGGTGTCGAAGCCATTGCCGCAAAAGTCTCGGGTCGCATGTCCTTGGGGTGCGGGCTGGTGAAACGCACGCGGCGAATGCCGTCGACCGAGCCGACTGCTTCAAGCAGTTGGGCGAACATCGGGCGCACCTTTGCGTCGACGCCCGCCCGACGAGCGTCGAGTGCAAGGTCTCGGCCGTACGAGTTGACGTTCTGTCCGAGCAGAGTCACCTCGGTGACGCCTTGACCCGCGAGATTCCGTACTTCGTCGATGATTTCGGCGAATGGTCGGGACATCTCGCGTCCGCGCACGGCGGGAACGATGCAGAAGGCACACGTGTTGTCACAGCCGATTTGGATGGTGACCCAGGCATTGAAAGTGGTTTCTCGACGCGCGGGAAGCGCGCTGGGGAACATGGCGTGGTCGTCGACCACCGCCTCGTCGAGAATCTCGACGATGGGTCCGTGCTCGCGCGACTCGCGCAGTAATTCGGCCGCCCGATGAACGTTGTGGGTTCCCATCACGACATCGACCCAACCGGCTTTTTGAAGAACGATTTCCTTGTCTTTTTGCGAGAGGCAGCCCGACACGACGATCTGGCGACCGGGAGCCTCGTCTTTCCATGTCTTCAACCAGCCGAGTTGGCCGTAGAGACGCATGTCGGCGTTCTCGCGAATGCAGCACGTGTTGACAACGATGACGTCGGCATCGTTGTCGTTCTGGGCGGGTGCGTAGCCGTCGGCCTCGAGCAACCCTGCGATGCGTTCGGAATCGTGCTCGTTCATCTGACACCCGTGGGTGCGAACGACGTATTTGCCGGCCATGACGGGGTCAGGCTAGCGACGAAAAGCGTTGGGCTACTTCGTCCAGTCGTCGGCCGACTTCGGCAGGCTGACGCTGAAACTTGTGAGGCCCGCGTTCCTGCCGCCCGTCGACTCGGTGCCCGCACCAATGAGGTTGATCTTCATGATTCCCCTCGCACGGGCCCAGTCGACGGTCAACTTGGACTTCTGATTGGCAATGCAGGTTTTCAGATTGAGCGTGACGGTCACGGAACGGTCGACGGACGGCACTGCGTCTGTCGATTGGTCACGAACATTCCAGAGCACCGCACCGCGGTCGTCTTTCGACGTGTCCTCGACGAAACCTTGGGGCAATGTGTACGCCCCTTGGTTTCCGCATCCGAACAGGCGTTGGTTCATGTCGCGCGTGATGACGCTGATACCGCGGTCGTTCGGGTCGGCTTCGAGAGTGAAGCCGTAGTCGAGACCGCCAATGTCCATGTACTTCTGGCCGGCGGGGTCGGTTCCGTCGATGGCAGCGCGCTGCGGCCGGTAGAAGGTGACCTTCACGATTCCGTCGTCGCCGACCACGTAGGGATTGCTGTATGAACCGAGCGGGGTGGGTTTCGTGTAGTCGATCGCGGTGTCGCCAAGTGTGGTAACCGCGGGCGTCGTCAGGAAAAATGCACCGAGCGCCATCGGGATCTCGCGGATCGTGCCGGTTGCCTTGTCGCGCACCTTGACGATGTACGGGTCGCCGGTCTTCATTTTGGTCAGTGCGTTTGCACCAAGCGTCGGACGCATGTAGCCGACCCAAGTGTACCCGTTCCCGTCGATGCTCGAAAACTGCATCCCGTTGTAGATGCCTTCACCCTTGTCGACGACTTTTGAATAGCCGGAGCTGTCGTAGATGTAACCGGGAAAGTCCTTCCACAGGATCGTCTTCGAACAGGACCCGGATGAGTTGGTGAAGCCCTCACAGAACAAGGCAGCAAAGGGTTTGTTGTTCAACGATGACGTTGGACCGGTGCTTGCCGTACCGGTTTCGCGACCGCAGTATTCGATAGCGCCACAGTCGACCCACGCCGCGTCGAGCTTTGTCGCATCTTCTGTGGTGAGGTTGAGGAAGAAACTGATTCCAAAACCCGAATCTGCCGAACCGAACATTTGGTCGATGTCGGCATCGACGGTTGCAGGGCTGATATTCGAGTTGATCACCTTGCTTCCACCGCGGTTACGCCGTCTGCGGTCTTGAACGTGGACGGAAGGTTGACCGATTTGGCTCCGACCGGCACCTTCTTGGCCGTTCGCGTACCAACGAAGATCAGCGACGAATTTGTTGGCGCTGCCTTCAAGGTGAACGAGATCTTTGGAGTGGACGCCGCCTGCGTGCCGACTGCGGGCACGATACCGACCAGGCCAAGGGCCACAGCTGCAACGAGAAAACGCTTCATCATCCCTCCTGCTTGTTCATATGACTGTACGCCAAGAAAGACAAGAGCCCGGGCGATGTGCCCGGGCTCGTATCCGAGAGAGTGGTTGTTGAGATGTCAGTCGAGTTCGATGGGTTCGTCGTCGGCCGGCGTGAATTCGACATCGCCGTTGAGACCCGCCTGGTTGCGGATCTTTTCGGAGATTTCCATCATGATCTCGGGGTTGTCGGTGAGGAACGACTTTGCGTTCTCGCGACCCTGGCCGAGTTGTTCGCCTTCGTAGGTGAACCACGCGCCCGACTTCTTTGCGATGCCCAGCTCGACCGCCATGTCGAGGAGTGCGCCTTCGCGACTGATGCCCTTGCCGTACATGATGTCGAACTCGGCCTGGCGGAACGGGGGCGAGACCTTGTTCTTGACCACCTTGACGCGGGTGCGGTTACCCACGACCTCGGCGCCGTCCTTGATGGATTCGATGCGACGAATGTCGAGACGAACCGACGAGTAGAACTTCAACGCGCGACCGCCGGGCGTGGTTTCGGGCGAACCGAACATGACGCCGATCTTCTCGCGCAGCTGGTTGATGAAGATTGCGATGGTGTTGGTCTTGTTGAGGTTGGCCGTGATCTTGCGCAGTGCCTGGCTCATGAGACGGGCCTGGAGTCCGACGTGACTGTCACCCATTTCGCCTTCGATTTCGGCCCGCGGCGTGAGGGCGGCAACCGAGTCGATGACGACGACATCGAGGGCACCCGAGCGGATGAGCATGTCGGCGATTTCGAGGGCCTGTTCACCGGTGTCGGGCTGCGAGATGAGCAGTTGGTCGATGTCGACACCGATGGATCGTGCATAGATGGGATCCATCGCATGTTCGGCGTCGATGTAGGCACAGATGCCACCGTTGCGCTGGGCCTCGGCCACAACGTGCATGGCGAGCGTCGACTTACCCGAAGATTCCGGTCCGTAGATTTCGACGACGCGACCGCGAGGCAGGCCGCCAACACCGAGAGCGATATCGAGGGGGATGGCGCCGGTGCTGATGGTTTCGATGGCCATCCCGGTCTTTTCACCCATCCGCATGATGGAGCCCTTGCCGAACTGTTTGTCGATTTGGGCCAGGGCCGCGTCGAGGGCCTTGTCGCGGTCACCCGCATTGTTCGAGTTGTTCACGATGTCGTTGGATCGGTTGCTTGCTGCGCTGGCCATGATGACTGCCCGTCTTTCTGTGTTGCCGGATTTGGGTTGCCGGATTTGGGTTGCCGGATTTGGGTCGCTGGAATGTGATGGAACGGCCCCGAAGGGCAAGGTTTGTGGCTATTTCTCAATGTGTGCGGACCCTACGGAAAGGGTGTCGCACGGGGCTGTTCGAACAACAGCACTGTAGTTACGAACAGGTGTTCGGGTCAAGCATTTCGGCTCAGGGCTGTAGCGGGGACCTGTTGGTGGCCGGGTTCGCCACGGCAGCCGCGGCGTCGGCCAGCTCTTCGGGCTCCGGCGCCCGCATGAAGAGATCGACCCCCAGCCAAATGCTGTAGGTCATGGGAAAGATCACAATGGGCATGGCCACCGCAATCACGACGACGACCGCAAAGATCGGCACGACGGCCACATCGGGGTACGACAGAGCAACGCCGACACCCATGACAACGAGCATGGTTCCGAACGTCGCAATCACGTTCACGGTCATCGAACCGAGCTCGAACCCCTCGAGCTTTCGCTCCCACAGCAGACCGCAGGTGTGGCATCGATCGTCGCGCTTGTACCAGCCGCTGAAAAAGGCACCCTTGCCACCGCACCACGGGCAACGCCGAACCGCCCCGCGAAGAAGCATGCGCAGCAATCCGGGACGTTGAATGTCGCTCACATCCCCGACGGTACTTCCTTCGTCGGACGACAACGAGGCAGACGGTGCCGGTCAGCGCGTGAGATTGGACACGAAGTCGCTGAAAACTTCTGCGTAGTACATCGCGTCGGACTCGGAGTGCATCATCGAGATGAGCCACTGCTCGTCGAGACCCGGCGGAAGCAATACTCCCCTGTTGATGCCGTGGATCCACTGCGCAAAAGCAAGGTCGAAATCGGTCGCCTTGTAATCGCGGTAGTTGCGAATCGGCTGCGGGGCCCACGTGATGCAGCCCTTTGCGCCGAACTGCACCGTGTGCGCAGGCAAACCTGCTGAGTCGATGATCGACTGACATTCGGCGAGCAACCGTGAGTTCCGTGCAATCACATCGTCGGTGGCAGCGGGCGTACAGACCTCGGACAACACCGCCTGCGCCGCGGCCATCACCAAAGGATTGCCGTTGTACGTGCCGAGGTGAATGACCTTGCCCTGCGTGATGACATCCATGTATTCGGCTTTTCCGCCGAACGCGCCGAGCGGGAAACCGCCACCGATACTTTTCGCAAGCGCCACGAGATCGGGCTGCACACCAAGCGCTCCGGTGGCCCCGGCCCAACCCGCGGTGATGCCGGTTTTCACTTCGTCGAAAATGAGCAACGTGCCGTAACGCTGAGTGATCTCGCGCACCTGCTGCAGGTAGCCGGGCTGAGGCAGACAGATGCCGATGTTTTCCATCACGGGTTCGACGATGAAGCATGCGACGTCGTTGTTCGACAGCGCACGCTCGAGAGCAGCCGCATCGTTGTACGGAACGACGATCGTGTCGCCGAGAACCGCCTTGGTCACGCCCGCAGTTGACGGCACGGGGATCGGCGAATCAGCCGGACCCGCCTTGTCGAGCGGCGGCTTCATCGAAATCATCACCTCGTCGTGGTGCCCGTGGTAGCCACCCTCGACTTTGACGATCTTGTCGCGACCCGTGACGCCGCGCGCCACGCGGATTGCGTCCATCGTGGCCTCGGTTCCCGAGTTGGTGAAGCGCCACATGGGTAATCCGTAGCGCTCGCCCAGCAGTTCGGCGACGACGGCGTTGAGTTCACACGGCGTGACGAACAGAGTGCCGTTGCCAAGTTGCACATCGACGGCCGCCCGCACCGCGGGGTTCCCGTGACCCGAGAACAAGGCACCGAAACCCATGTCGTAGTCGACGTAGCGATTGCCATCGACGTCTTCCATGAATGCGCCCTCGGACCGACGAACCACAATTGGATACGGGTCGTATGCCTGGAAGCTGGAGGGCACACCGAGCGGCATCACCTTGCGCGCTCTCGCATTCGCCTTTTGCGAACCCGCGGTTCGCGCTGCGTACACCTGCAGCTCGGCCGCGGTGATCTTTTTGGCTCGTTCAACGAGCCGGTTGTGGTCGGGACGGGCCCGAACCTGGGATTGCAACGTGGTATTCGTCGCGTTCATATCGTTCTCCGATGGATTCCTTGTTTTGCAGGCTATCAGACAAGGGATAGAGGTGCGAGAGGGTGTCGGAGGTACGGATTCCCTCGGATTTCAGCGGAACACCGCGCTATTCGTAGAAGTCAGCCCGCTGGTTCGCCGGCAGCGGACGCAGCCGCGGGTAGTACGGATGTCGCAAGGGGTCTCCTGGCTTCAACTGCAATTGCAGACCCGGCGTACGCGGCGCGGTCGGCCGCGTCGGCGGGCGCGACGCGAACACCACGTCTTCGCCGAACACTCTCACCGAGAGCGTGCGTCGCTTGCGACCCTGGCTCGTTGGCCCGCCACCGTGCAGCACTCCGGGATGGAACACGATGACGTCACCCGGCGTGATGTCCCACGAACGAATGTCCCACTGCGAACGAGTGGCCTCGATGTCGGGCAGTCGCGGGAAACCCTCGCCATAGAACGGCAGTGTCGGGTCCTCCCCCGCCCGCGGCGGGTCGAAGCCGTCGTAGAGCGGTCCGCGATGCGACCCCGCGATGTACTCGAGACACTCGTGCTTGGGTACCGGGTCGATCGTGATCCACATCGACGCGATTTGCGTTCCCGCGACCGGCCAATAGGTGAGGTCTTGGTGCCACGGTGTGCGCTTGCAGTTCCCCGCATCCTTCACGAACACGTGGTCGAACAACAACCACACCCGGGGCGAGCCGATCAATCGACCAAGAATGTCGGCGATCGGCGAGTCGTAGGTCAAGCGTTGGAACTCGGGCGTGATGTCCCAATTGCGAACTGTGTCGATGAACGCGCCCTCTTCGCCCGCAAAGAACATTTGCTTGCGGCCCGCGCCGTTCATGATGCGACCGATGCCCATCTCCACCAGTTGCAGCCACAATGGGTGGATCAACTGATCGAAGAACACGACACCGTCGGTCTGGAACTGCTTCACCACCTCTGGCGTGATCCGCGATTCCCAGTCGATTTCCCGCACCTCCATGGGCACCCCCTCAACGCGAAATTACCCCGTTCGCAGCGATGCTTTTCCGCGGTTGGTAAAGACCGCCAGGCGTGGCACACTTCTTCTCCTTGGTGGGCGTAGCTCAGCCTGGTTAGAGCGTCAGGTTGTGGCCCTGAAGGCCGGGGGTTCAAGTCCCC
>RGCG01000043.1 GCA_009919275.1 Actinomycetota bacterium | reverse complement strand
CGTCGACGGACTCGGACGAACCGTGCAGACCAACGAGGTTGGTCGCACGACCATGCTGGTCACGGGTCTCGCCCACTTCGGACGTACCCACGGTGTCGAGTCCTTCCACTTTCGCGAGGTCGGCTCGTCGAGTGGCCTGAATCTTCTCTTCGATCGGTTCTTTTTCGAGAACGACGGCCGTGTGTTCGGCGATCGGGACTCGCGCGTCCGCTTCACCGCCGACACCTGGGGCACTCCGAAGGTCGACATTTCGGGATGCCCCACTGTCGTGTCGCGTGCAGGCTGCGACATCGCACCCCTCGACATTCGCGACCCCGAACGACGCCTCACGCTTCTTTCCTTCGTGTGGCCTGATCAACAGCAGCGGTTCGATCGACTGCACGCGGCACTCGAGATTGCTTCGACGAGTCCGCTCTACCAGGTGCCGACCGAGGCCGACGCCGCCGACTGGATCGACGCTCAACTAGGTGACGTCGCAGACGAACCGGTGGTCGTCTTTCATTCGATCGTGTGGCAATACTTCAGTCAGGAAACCAAGGATCGGTTCCGTGCAGCACTACGCCGACGCGGCGAACAACGCCGCGCACCACTCGCGTGGCTGCGCATGGAACCTGCTGGTGCGGCGCCGGACCTGAAAATCACCGTGTGGACGGACGGCACTGTTGTCGAAGATGACCACGCCCTGGCCACCAGTAGTTATCACGGCATCGGCACGCGCCGAATATGAATACGGCATACGCCGACTATGAACAAACCCCTCGCCTAAGATCATCATGTGACCATCCGGGAACCGACCAGCGAGACGCCCCACCCGGGCCGCATCGCCCGCGTCGTTGAAATCGTCACATTCCAGGAATCTGAGGACAGCCTCCTCCGCTATTGGCGAGACCAATCGCCCGCAACACGTATCGCCGCAGTTGACATGCTGCGGCGTCGTATGTACGCGTTCGGAGGCAACAGTGGATCTTTTCCCCGACTCGAAAGAGTTGCTCGAGTTATTTCTCGCTAGAGACGTTCGATTTCTCGTCATTGGTGGCCACGCTCTCGCGGCCCACGGCATCCCAAGAGGAACCGATGACTTCGACTTGTGGGTGTGGGCGGAACATGGCAATGCGGTGAAAATCACCGACGCCCTCGACAAGTTTGGGTTCGCCAGCGTTGGCATCACGCCAGCCGACCTCGAGGCGCCCGATCGAATCATTCAACTCGGAACGAGTCCAAGCAGGATCGACTTACTCACATCCATCACTGGTGTCGACTTCGAGGATGCGTGGAGAGACCGGTTCGAACCTTGTCATCAACAAGTGGACCACCGGTCGGCCGCAAGATCTGGTCGACCTGATGAAGCTGGTGCGACAGGCTCAGCGCGAGTAGGCGCCGAGCTTCTCGCGCACGAACGCGGGAACGGGCGTTGCCTTTGCCTCACCGGGCACCGTGCTCACATAAAGCAAGTTTGCCTCGAAGCTTTTTTCATCGCCATTGATGAAGCCCTCGGCAAGCACCTCAAAGCTGGTGACACCGAACTTCGTGACGCCGAGTCGAACAACCATGTCGTTTCCGAAGGTGGCACCTCTCATCCAGGTGATCTCGGCACGCTTCACCATGCAATCGAATCCGACCTCATGGAGATCGCCGCCGAGTGTTTGACGCATCCAGCAGTCGACAGCATCGTCGCAGTACGCCAAGTAGTGGGCATTGAAGACAACGCGTTGCATGTCGCACTCGCCGTAGCGAATGCGGATGCGATGTTCATAGAGCACGCAGGTCCTCCTGCTCACGGCGCGCGACACCAATCGAAGCCACCAGTTGCTCGCGTTGCGCGAGTGCCGGCTTCGGACCCGCACCACCCGGCGACGTGCGCATCGACACTCCGACACCGGGCGCGACGAGAGCGGCGGCCTCGGGACCGAAGTCGGCGCTGGCGGCAGTGAGATCAGCGAGCGATGAACCGGACGAGACGCACTCCTGCACCAATGCCCCGACGAGCGCATGCGCTTTACGGAACGGGACTCCCCTGCGCACAAGCCACTCTGCGAGATCAGTTGCGGAAGCGAGTTGATCGTCGGCAGCCGCCTGCATCCGTGGTTGGTTGAACGAGGCGGTTGCGATCATGCCGGACAACGCGCCGAGCGCGAGAACAACTTGGTTCACCGAATCGAACAGCGGCTCCTTGTCTTCCTGCAGGTCGCGGTTGTAGGCCAGGGGCAGACCCTTCAGGGTCGCGAGCAAACCCGTGAGATTGCCGATGAGGCGGCCCGACTTACCGCGGGCAAGTTCTGCGATATCGGCATTCTTTTTCTGGGGAAGCATCGACGAACCCGTCGAGTAGGCATCGTCGAGCCGCGCAAAGCCGAACTCCTCGGTGGTCCAGAGCACCCACTCCTCGCCGATGCGCGAGAGATGCACGCCGAGCAAAGCGATGTCGAAGAGCGCCTCGGCGACAAAGTCGCGGTCGGACACCGCATCGAGTGAATTGGCAAACGCGGTACGGAAACCCATCTCCCTTGCCGTTGGCACAGGATCGATCGGCAGCGACGTACCCGCAAGTGCCCCCGCACCGAGCGGCGAAACATTCATCCGTTCGATGGTGGCGTGGAGACGGTCGGCGTCGCGCAGCAAGGACCACGCGTGGGCCGCGAGATGGTGCGCGAGTTGTACGGGCTGGGCACGCTGGAGGTGGGTGTACCCGGGCAGATAGACACCGCCGTCACCCCAGCCGGCCGCATCGGCAGACTCGACGAGCGTGTCGACGAGTGCCAAGACTCGATCGGCCACTTCGAGAAGGTTGCGACGCGTCCACAGTCGCAGCGCCGTGGCGACCTGGTCGTTGCGGCTGCGCGACGTGTGCAGTTTCGCACCCGCATCACCCGCGATCTCGGTGACGCGGCGCTCGATCGCCGTGTGGATGTCCTCGTCGGAGTCGACGAAGCCGAAAGACCCGGCCGCGAACTCCCCGTGCACTGTGTCGAGAGCCCGCCTTACGGCTTCTGCTTCGTGGGCAGTCAGGAGTCCCGCACGTTCAAGTCCGTTCACGTGTGCGCGCGAACCCGTGATGTCGTCGTGCCAGAGATGACGATCGAAGGGCAAGCTCGCGGTGAAAGCCATCAGTTCGTCGGCGGGTCCGCTGGAGAACCGACCGTGCCAAAGGTGTCCGGAATTGTCACTCATCACTTCCCCGCTTTCAGACCCGCGAGTGACCGCAACTCGGACGCGAGTTTCTTGCCACCAATACCTTCGGTGGCGACACAAATGATGGTGTCGTCACCCGCGACCGTACCGAGCAGACCGTTCGGGGCCGCCCGGTCGAGGGCTGACGCAACGACGTGCGCACACCCCGGCGGCGTGCGCAAGACAACCATCTGACCACTGTGTGAGACCTCGGCCACCCACTCCGACATGACACGACGCAACTGATCGTTCGTCGCCCGACGCGCGGGTTCGAAGCTGGCAATCGCGTACACGGTGTCACCGGTCGATGACCGCACCTTGATGGCGCCGACTTCCTCGAGGTCACGCGAGACCGTGACCTGCGTGGCCTTGATGCCTTCTTTGGCCAGCAACTTCTGCAATTGTGTCTGGCTCGACACCTCGGCGTTCTCGATGATCCGGATCAACGCCTGTTGACGCTGGGCCTTCGTACTCATCACTTCACCCCCATGAGGAATGCGAGCGCACCACGTGCGCTGTGAAGACGGTTGTGCGCCTGGGCGATGACGCGACTCGCCGGGCCGTCGATGACATCTGCGTCGACTTCGTAACCGCGGTGCGCAGGCAGGCAATGGAAGAACCGGGCGTCGGGAGAGGCCTTCGCCATCAGCGACGCTGTCACCTTGTAGGCAGCGAACGCCTTTTCTTTCTTTGCGGTTTCTGCCTCTTGGCCCATTGACACCCACACGTCGGTGTGCACGGCGTCGGCACCCGCAACCGCCCGCGCAGGATCGTCGCCGGCGACGAATTCGCCTCCGCCGAGCGCATTGATTCGTGCCACTTCCGACGCGGTCGGCGCGTAGCCGGGGGGCGTCGCAATACTGAACCGTGCGCCCAAGAGGACACAGATCTCGGCCAACGACCGTGCGACGTTGTTCCAATCACCCGACCATGCGACGCTGCGCCCGGCGAGATCGCCGATCGCCTGCTGCATGGTGAGTGCGTCGGCCAGCGCCTGCAACGGGTGCGAGTGATCGCTCAACATGTTGACCACCGGAACGGACGAAACCGACGCCATGCGCACGACGACGTCGTGTTTGAATACCCGCGCCGCGAGAATGCCGTGGTAACCCGCCATCACCGCTGCAACATCTTCGGCCGTTTCACGCACGTCGATGCCGACTTCCTCGCCTCGGGTGTAGACGGGATGGCCACCGAGCTGCACCACGGCGATTTCCATCGAGTGCCGCGTCCGGTTCGACGGCTTTTCGAAGATGAGCGCAGCACCCAAGCCCTCGAGCGGGCGGTGGAGAGACGGGATCGGGCGCTGAGCCAAGTCGAGAATGTGTCGCACTTCTTCGACCGAAAGCCCCGCTATGTCGAGGAAATGACGGGTACTCATGTCGCACTCTCCTTCTGAACGCGAGCGAGAGCACCCGCGAAAATTGTGACGGCCTCGTCGACATGGGCACGCGAGACATTCAGGGGTGGCGCCATGCGGATGGTCGTTGCATTGACCGCATTGATCACGAGGCCGTCGGCGAGACACGCCCTGTACACGGCTCCGGAGTCGACCCCGGCAACAAGTTCGGCGCCCAACAAGAGCCCCGCCCCGCGCACCGATGTGACACCGGGGACCGCTTCGATTTTCGAACGCAGATAAGCACCGGTATCGGTCGCCAGACGGGGTGCGTCGATCTTTCTCATCTCGGCGATCACCGCGCGTACGACCGAGGCAACGAGCGCCGTTCCGCTGTAGGTGCTGCCATGGTCGCCCGGCGCGAACACCGAACCGACTTCACGCTTGGTCCAGATGGCGCCAACCGGCACGCCGTTGCCGAGAGCCTTGGCCATCAACACCGCATCGGGTGTGATGCCGTGATGCTGAAAACCGAACCACTCGCCCGTGCGCGCCATGCCGGTTTGCACCTCGTCGAGGATCAACAACACGCCGCGCTCGCGGCACAGACGTTCGACGGCCGCGAGATAACCGTCGGGTGCGGGGATGACTCCACCCTCGCCCTGAATGGGTTCCAACAGCACAGCAGCAACCGTGGAGTCGACGGCCGCGGACAACGCTTCGATGTCGCCGAAGGTGACGTGTCGAAACCCCTCGGGCATCGGCTGGAACGGTTCGTGCTTGGCCGGTTGGCCCGTGGCAGCGAGTGCACCGAGCGTTCGACCGTGGAAGCTGCCGAGCGCCGAGACCATGACGTGACGACCCCGCCCCCCGAACTTGCGGGCCAATTTGATCGCCGCCTCGTTTGCCTCTGCGCCCGAATTGCAAAAGAACACCTGCCCCTTGCACCCGGTCGCATCTTCCAACAGGGCGTTCAGTTCGACGGCTGCATTCCACGCCTGTTCGTTGGCGAAGAAGTTGCTGACGTGCAGAAGTGTCTGCGATTGCGAACACAACGCGTCAGCCACCGCCGGGTGCGCGTGCCCGAGCGAAGTGACCGCGAGGCCGCACAAGAAGTCGAGATACCGCTTCCCCGAGGTATCCCACAGTTCGGTTCCCGCACCGCGCGAGAACATCACGGCCGGCGGACCGAACACCGGCAGGAACGGACACGCGTCGAACCCGCCGGCCTCGGCGAATGCGTGCTTGGACATTGGTTCATTTGCCATGCCTCAACCCCTCTCGACGCCGGTAACCATGGTTCCGATACCGGCGTCTGTGAACAGTTCGATGATCGTCACGTGCGCCACGCGACCGTCGAGGATGTGCACGGCCGGAACGCCGAGCTCGACGGCCTCGAGACAACTCTCGGCCTTCGGAATCATTCCTCCCGCAATGGTGCCGTCTCCCAACAATGAGCGGAGTTCGTCCGCAGTCAGTTTGCTGATCAGGCTCGCCGCATCGTTGACGTTTCGCCGTAGCCCCTCGATGTCAGTGAGATACAGCAACTTTGCCGCGCCGAGCGCACCCGCAACGGCTGCTGCGACCGAGTCGGCGTTGATGTTGTAGGTCTGGCCCGCCACGTCGACGCCAATCGTCGCGATCACGGGGATACAGCCATCGTCGAGCAGTTGTTCCAGAACCGCCGTGCGCACACCGGTGACATCACCGACGAAACCGAGTTCGGGATCGCGTTGTACAACGGAAATCATTCCGTCATCCGCGCCCGACAGGCCGACGGCACGACCGCCCCGCGCAGAGATTGCCGACACGATGCTGGGGTTCACCTCACCCGTCAGGACCATGCGCACGACCTGCATCGTTGCCTCATCGGTCACCCGGCGCCCATCACGAAACTCACTCTTTACGCCGAGACGATCGAGCATGGCATTGATCTGCGGGCCGCCGCCGTGCACGACAACCGGCCTGATACCGACCGCGCGCAGCATGACAATGTCCTGTGCGAAGACGTCGAGCGGGTCGGCGTGTTCGGTACCCGACAGCGCGTTGCCGCCGTACTTGATGACGACGGTTTGTCCCGCGAAACGCTGGATGTACGGCAGGGCTTCGATCAGAACCCGTGCGGTGGACGCAGGGGTGCTCACGGCCACACCCCCACCGACGACAGACCACTGGTTTCCGGAAGTCCGAGGGCCACGTTTGCGGCCTGCACGGCCCCACCCGAGGCACCCTTGGTGAGGTTGTCGAGAGCGGAAATGACAATGGCGTGCCCGGTACGCGGGTCGACTCGTGCGGTGATGTGGACCGCGTTGGTACCGAGTGTTGCCTTCGTGGAAGGAATGGAATCGGAGACGACCACAAAGGGTTCGTTCGAGTACGCAGATTGAAGAACACCCATGACATCGTCCGTCGTTGTGACGCCCGACGATGGGCGTGCGTAACACGTGGCGAGAATGCCCCGGTTCATCGGGGCGAGGTGTGGCGTGAAGAGGATCTCGCCACCGATCAATTGCTGCATTTCCGGCGTGTGACGGTGCGAGACCAAGCCGTACGCAGTGAAATCCTCGTCGACGCCACAGAACATGCTCGATGACTTGAGCGCCTTGCCCGCACCCGATACTCCACTGGCGGCATCGACAATGATTCCCTTCTGCTCGATCATGCCGGCCGCCACGAGTGGCCGTAGTGCCAGTGTTGCCGCCGTGACGTAGCAACCCGGAGTTGCGATGAGCCTCGCTCCGGCCAACTCCGTGCGATACACCTCGGGAAGTCCGTACACGGCCCTCGCCAACAGCTCGGGGTGCGTGTGGGTGAAGCCGTACCAAGCTGGATACTGCGAGGCATCGGTGAGACGGAATGCGGCCGACAAGTCGACGACGACCTCGACCCTTCCGATGAGTTCGGGAACGAGTTCCAGAGACGACTCGTGCGGCGTGCAGAGGAACACCACGTCGAGACCCGCCAAGCGGGAGGCGTCGTGTTCCTCGGCAACCAGCGTCGGGTACGCGGCGGCAAGACTCGGGTACAGCGTTGCAATGCGCTGACCGGCCTGCGAGTCGCCCGTCGCATACACCACCTCTAGATGCGGGTGTCCGGCGAGAAGGCGCAGGAGCTCGACTCCGGTGTAGCCGGTGGCCCCGAGGATTGCTGCACGCTTGTTAGCCATAGGTGTATGACTATACAGGAATATGTATAGTCATACACGGATACCGGTCAGCGAAGTTTTGCCCCGGTTTTCTCGGCGGCAGCGATGCACTTCTGGCGGATACCGGCCACTTCGTCGTCGGTGAGCGTCCGATCGGGGGCCTGCAAACGCAGTCGGTAAGCGAGGCTTCGCGAACCTTCGGTGACCCCCTTGCCCCGGTACACATCGAACAGTTCGAGACTGACCGCAAGGTTTCCCGCCGCGGACTTCACCGCACGATGCAGGTCTGCGGCTGCCACGGAATCAGGTGCCACAAAGGCGAGGTCGATGTCGCTCGACGGGAAACGGCTCACTGGCCGCGCGGCGACTGCTTTGGGCTCCTCGCGCAACACGACACTCAGCGACAGCTCGAGACAGCTGACACGGCCAACGATGCCGTGCCGCTTCAACACAACCGGTGAAATCTCACCCATCGCACCGATCACCTGCTTACCACGTCGCAGGGTTGCACTGCGCCCGGGATGGTATCCACCGGGCGTCGACTTGGTGTCGATCTGCGCGCCGAAGCCGAGCGCGTCGACGAGAAGCGACCACGAGCGCAAAGCCACGAGTTCGCCGTTTGCCTCGTCGACGGACATCACACAGAGGATCTCTTCTTCGTCGGGAAGGGTGCCAGAGCCCCGCGGATAGACATGGCCAACCTCGTAGAGATGGACGTCGTCGACCCGGTGTGATTGGTTGTACGCAACGGCGCGCAAAAGTCCCGGCCGCAAAGAGACGCGCAGCACCGACTCTTCGGCGACGAGCGGATTCACGAGTGCGAGTTGGGCCGAATCGTCGACACCCGCGAGTTGCGATGCGGCAGGATCGAGAAACGGATTCGGCATTGCCTCGCTCCAGCCACCCTCGGTGAGGATGCTGTGCACCAGACGACGGCGTTGCTGCACCAAGGACAGACGGCCGTGCACAGTCGAGTTCGGCACGCTCTTACCGAGACTCTCGTAGCCGTAGTGACGAGCGATTTCTTCGATGATGTCGATCTCGGTGGACGAGTCGGGTCTCCACGACGGAATCGCAACAGAGACCTCACTCCCCTCGCCCGAGCAACGGAAGCCGATGGGCTCGATGAGGTCGGCCACCTGGCCCGCGGACAACGGCACGCCGAGGATGCGCGCGACCTGGGAGAGCCGCACGAGGACAGGACTCGATTGCGGTGGACACGTTGCGTTGAGCGTCGCCTGCGGTGACCCGTGCACTTCGAGGTCTGGACACGTGAGACGGAGAATCTCGATGAAACGCCAAGCGGCAGACTCGAGGCCCCACGCATCGGCCCCGCGCTCGAAACGCGCGGAGGCCTCGGACCGCAGGCCGTGACGGGCCGCGGATTGAAGAACCGCGTCGGCCGGAAACCACGCCACTTCGAGGGCGATGGCCGTGGTTGATTCGACGACTTCCGAGTCGAGGCCACCCATGACACCACCCAAGCCCACGGGGACATCGCTTCCGTTCGCAATGACGATGTCGGTGGAATGAAGCTCGCGGGTTGCGCCGTCGAGAGTGACAATGGTTTCGCCGGACTTCGCGAAGCGCACCCGAAAACCGGACTCAACGGAGCGCAGGTCGTACGCGTGGGTGGGCTGATTGCGTTCGAGCATCACGTAGTTGGACGCATCGACGATGTTGTTGATGGGCCGCATGCCGCTGCGAGCGATGCGGTCCTGAAGCCACTGGGGTGACTGCGTGACGCGGATGTTCTTCACGACCGTCGCGGTGAAGCGACCACATGATTCATCGTCGACAATTTCGACCGGCAAAATGTGTTCGGGGTGGCTCGACTCACCTGACACATCGGCGCCAAAGGACCGTCGCAGCCGTGCCGCGAGATCCCGAGCAACACCCATGTGTCCCCAGCAGTCGGGGCGGTTGCGCGTGAGGTCGAGATCGAAGATGGTGTCGGTGGTGACCCCGAGCGCCTCGAATACGTCGGCTCCCAACGAAAGGCCGGGCGGAAGAATGAGAATCCCGCCGTGGTCGTCGTTCAGTTCGAGTTCCTTCGCGCTGCAGCACATCCCCTCGGAATCGATGCCAAGGATTCCACGGCGCAGGATCTCGCGACCGTCGGGCATCTTGGTTCCGAGAGTGGCCAGCGGAATCTTGTCGCCCGCCTTCATGTTGAACGCCCCGCACCACACGTGCAGTTCGTTCGACCCGTCGGTGGTGAGATACACCCGATGCACCTTTTCCGCATCGGGATGGCGCTCGGTTCGCAGGACCTGTGCGACCACGACACCCGGCACCTTGGTTCCAGCGGTGATTGTTTCTTCGACCGGCATACCGAGAGCCGTCATCTCCTCGGCCAATTTGTCGACGTCGTCACCGAAGTCGGCGAATTCGTTCAACCAGGACAACAGCACCTTCATCAGGAGAACTGCCTCAGGAATCGCAGGTCGTTGGTGTACATCTCGCGGATGTCGTCGATCGAGTGGCGTTCCTTCGCCATGCGATCGATTCCGAACCCGAATGCAAAACCCGACCACTCTTCGGGATCGAGCCCACCCGCGCGGAGCACATCTGGGTGAACCATGCCGCACCCTCCGAGCTCGATCCACGAACCGTTGGCACGACGGATGTCAAACTCGGCGCTGGGCTCGGTGAATGGGAAGTATGACGGTCGAAGTCGGCTCGTGAACTCGGCGCCGAAGAACGCCTTGGTGAACGCCTCGATCGTGCCGGCGAGGTCACGAAAGGTGATGTTGCGATCGATGACCAAACCTTCGATCTGGTGGAACACCGGCATGTGGGTGGCGTCGGGGGTGTCACGACGGAACACGCGACCCGGCATCACGGCGTAGATGGGCGGGGCCCATTCCTGCATGACGCGAATCTGCACCGGCGACGTGTGGGTACGCAGCACGACGCTGCCGGGCTCGGCGCTTTCGACGAACAACGTGTCCCACATGCTGCGCGCCGGGTGCGACTTCGGCATGTTGAGAGCCTCGAAGTTGTAGAAGTCGCTTTCGACCTCGGGTCCTTCGGCGACCTGGAACCCGAGGCCCACGAAGACGTCCTCGAGTCGTTGCGTTGCTTGGGTGACGAGGTGCGTGCGACCGCGTCGTGAAGGACGGATTCGCTCGGTGAGGTCGATCCCCTCGGCGGCCATTTGCGCCTCGATCTCGGCGGCTTCGCAGTCGGCGCGCTTGGTGGCGATGGCGGCCTCGACCCTGAGCAGCGCCTCGTTCAGCGACTGACCAATTGCCTTGCGCTCGTCGACGTCGGCTACCGAGCCGAGCTTCGACTTCAACTGCCCGAGTGGGGACTTCTTCCCCACCAAACCACCGGTCAGGGCCGCCAACGCGGACGAAGACGACGCGGCTGCAATCTCGGCGAGCGCAGCGTCGACGGCGGCGGAAATGTCGTTACGCATGGCGACCCAACGCTAGTGCTCGGACCCCGCCGGCGGGCGGTGTTTTCTCTGTCGGGCGATCTCGAAGGACAACACGGTGCTCGCCATGGCGACGTTCAGACTTTCAACCGGACCAACGTGCGGAATGGTTACCCACGCGTGGATGGGCCCATCGGCGTCGAGACCCGCCGCCTCGTTGCCCATCACGAGCGCGATCCGACCCGTGAAGTCGTATCGGTCGTAGTCGACCGAACCCGACTTCGTATGGGACGAGGTACCCACGAGCTCGAAACCAGCGACATCACGCAGAGCCATCACTTCGATGCACGGCACCGAGAACAGTGCGCCAGCCGATGCCCGGACAACCTTCGGAGAAAATGGATCGACCGTGCCGGACGTGACCACAACCGCCGCCGCACCGGCAGCAACCGCGCTGCGAATCATCGTTCCGAGATTTCCCGGGTCCTGCACCCGATCAGCAACGAGAATCCAACCGTCACCGATGCCGGCAAGGCCGACCGTGGCGGGCAGCGCAACGACGGCAATGTGGGGTTGGGGTGACACCGTCGATGCAACGCGTTCGAGCGTCGTTGCGTCCAGATGATGGAGGACTGCACCCGAGATCGGGGGCTCGCCATCGAGAACGAACTCCTCGACAACCGTCAAACCCGCATCGAGGGCGGCGCGAACGAGAACCTCCCCTTCAACGACGAAGCACCCCGCCGCACGCCGCACTTTCTTCTCGGCGAGAAGTTCGCGCAGTCGGCGGACCGGGGTGCTCGTGAACCCGATGGTTGGCTGGTTCAGCCCAGTGCTCCCTTTGCCTGGGCAACCAGACGACCAAAAGCGTCGATGTCGTGAACGGCGAGATCAGCGAGGATCTTGCGGTCGACTTCGATACCCGCGGCGTTCAGGCCCGCAATGAAGCGGCTGTAACTGATGTCGTGGATACGACATCCGGCGTTGATGCGCTGGATCCACAGACGACGGAACTCGCCCTTCTTGGCGCGGCGGTCGCGGAATGCGTACTGCCCCGACTTCATGACCTGCTCGTTCGCGGCGCGGGCCGAACGGCTCTTGTTGCCGTAGTAACCCTTTGCGCGCTCGAGGACCTGCTTGCGGCTCTTGCGAGCGTTGACTGCGCGCTTTACACGTGCCATGTGATCTACCTACCTTTTCGAATCTTCCAACAGAACCTGATCAGCGCTCGGCGAGGAGACGCTTGATCTTCTTTTCGTCGCCCTTGTGCACGTCGACGGTGCCGTCGAGGCGACGAGTGCGGGTGGACGGCTTCTTTTCGAAGAGGTGCTGGCGGTTGGCCTGCTGGCGGCGCAACTTGCCCGAGCCCGTCTTCTTGAAGCGCTTGGCTGCTGTCTTACTTGTCTTCATTTTCGGCATGTGATTCTCCTGACTCACTGGCGATTTGTGTTTCGTCACCCGGCGCGGTGGGCTTGGTTGAGTTCTTCTCGGGCTTCTTCACGACCTTCTTTTCGGGCGCCAGGACCATGGTCATGTTGCGCCCTTCGAGACGGGCCTGGGTCTCAACCTTGACGGCTTCACCCAGTTGTTCGAGAACGGCATCGAGGATCTTTGCTCCGAGCTCGGGGTGCGCCATTTCGCGTCCCCTGAACTGCAGAGTCACCTTGACCTTGTGTCCATCTTCCAAGAAGTCGTGCATGTGACGCACCTTGGTGTCGAAGTCACCCTTTCCGATCTTCGGACGGAACTTCACTTCCTTGATGGTCACCTGCGAAGTCTTCTTGCGGGACTCCTTGGCCTTTTGTGATTCCTCGTAACGGAACTTTCCGTAGTCCATGATGCGACACACGGGCGGGTTTGCAAGTGGTGCGACTTCGACGAGGTCGAGGTCGACTTGCCGTGCGAGTTCGAGAGCATCCGGAAGGGATTTGATTCCCAGCTGGACGCCGTCGGCGCCGATGAGGCGCACCTCGCGAGCCCGAATGCGATCGTTGTACCGCGGTTCGTTCTGCGCCGTAGCTATGGCCGTTCACTCCTGTGCAAGTGGCTGCTCCCTTTCGTTTGCGCCGATGTTCCGATGAAACCGGTGTGGACGCGCGAAGGGTCGCGCAGCACGGAGACCCGTGCGACGGGACCCAGACGCACTCCCGAACCGGGGTGGCTGGGTGGGGCATCCGCGAACGGAGCCCACTTGGCCTGAATTGCACTGGGAAGGCTAGCGGAGCCCCTTTCGGTTCCCACGGCTAACGTCTCGCGACATGTCGAATGACGGTGATCAACTGGCCGATGCCGCCGAGGCTCTCGCCGAAACACGCCAGCGCTTGGCGGAGGTTCCCGCCGAGGTCGTCGTGGTGAACCACGTGATGGGCCTCTACGAACTGGCCGCCATTCACCTGTCGGCACAGCCCCCGCGCCTCGCCGAAGCCGCTCTGGCCATCGATGCGGTTGCATGCCTGGTCGAGGGCCTCGAGGGGCGACTGGGCGAAGAACAACCGACCTTGAAGATGGCGCTCGACAACATCCGCATCGCCTTCGTTCAGATCAAAGACGCGACAGCAAAGAGTTAGACCTTCGCGACCGCCGAGGCTTCGGCGCGGCCGAAACGTGTGACCGTGGCGAATTCGACTCGTTGACCAACAGCGATGTCACGTGTCTTGTCGGCGATGTTGATGCAGTGCAGCAGGTAAACATTGCCGTTGTCGTCGATGATGTAGCCGAGACCCGCATGGGTGTCGAAGTCGGTGACGACTCCCCCGCGCGTGCCGTCGAACACCGGCGCGTCCGTGGCGGCGTAACGCTGCGACATCAGTGGATGATCTTGGAGATCGGTAGTTCGAGGATGTCGGTCGCTCCCGCATCCTTCAACGCCGGGATGACCGTGTTGATGGTGCGCTTCTGCACCACGGATTCGACTGCATAGTCACCCGATGCGAGACGACTGACCGTTGGCGACTTGGCCGACGGAAGAACCGCGAGCACCTTTTCGAA
>RGCG01000042.1 GCA_009919275.1 Actinomycetota bacterium | reverse complement strand
CAGCCGGACTGTCGTCGCCGATCGGCGATGCGCACGTGATGTTCTCTCCCGGGGTGTCGGTCCGCATCGGCCGACCACGTCGGGTCGGGCGCCGCGCCTAGTCTCGAGAGCATGCAGTCGCTGCGATTCGGTGTCGTCGGCACCGGAATGATGGGGTGCGAGCACCTGCGCAACCTTCTCCCCATGGACGACGTCAACGTCACTGCAGTGTCCGATCCCAACGACGAGCCAATTCGTTGGGCCGAACTGACGCTCGGAAATTCGTGGAAGGGCGTCACCGTCTTTCGCGACCACCGTGACCTGCTTGCGTCGGGTCTGGTCGATGCGGTCATCGTCGCCTCACCGAACCACACGCACAAGGCGATTCTCGATGACGCGCTTTCGAGTGAGATCCACGTTCTCGTGGAAAAGCCGATGTGCACCACGGTTGACGATTGCAAATCAGTGGTCGTTGCGGCGAAGAACCGTAGTGCCGTCACGTGGGTCGGCCTCGAGTACCGCTACATGCCCCCGATCGCGCGCCTTCTCGATTCACTTCGCGCCGGTGACATCGGAAGCCTGAAGATGCTCGCCATTCGCGAACACAGGTTTCCTTTTCTGGTCAAGGTGGACAACTGGAACAGGTTCACGCGCAACACGGGCGGAACGCTGGTCGAGAAGTGCTGCCACTTCTTTGACCTCATGAATCTCGCCGTCGGTGCCCGTCCCTCCCGGGTGTACGCCAGTGGCGGACAAGACGTAAACCACCTCGACGAGGTGTACGAAGGCCGACGCTCGGACATTCTCGACAACGCCTATGTCATCGTCGACTACGACAACGGCGTGCGGACGATGTTGGACCTCAGCATGTTTGCCGAGGGAGGTCGCAACGAACAAGAGATCGTTGCGGTCGGCGACACCGGGAAGCTCGAAACTGCGGTTCCCGGCGACGGCAATCTCCACTTGGGCCGTCGCGTCGACAGATCGGTCACCGCCATTCCGGTACCGGTCGAAGATGTCGGCCACGTCGGTTTCCACCACGGGGCGAGCTACGTCGAATTGCGTCGGTTCATCGATGCGGTCCGCGGTGCCGGCGCTGTCGAGGTCGACACGACAGCCGGATTGTGGTCGGTCGTCGTGGGCGCCGCCGCCCATCGTTCGATCGACGAGCGACGCCCCGTCGACATCGTCGAATACGGGTTGTGAAGATGGCCGAGCACGGCCCGTAGGGGAGAACAGGACAAGAAATCCCCGGGTGTTCGTCGGCATACAGTTGCCGACATGCTTCACCCCTTCGACGACTTTCCGGTGCACCAGAGTTCGGCGCCGCTCATGCACGTCTTCAGCGATGCTCCGGGTGTCTACGACCGTTACTTCTACAACGGCCACGACGCGCAGGGCAGCATCTTCTTTGCGGTTGCATTCGGGGTGTATCCGAACAAGCAGGTGATGGACGCCGCATTCTGTGTGTCATTGGCAGGAGAGCAGCACAGCGTTCGTGCATCGCGGCACTGCGACCGCGACCGCACCAACCTGGAAGTCGGCGCCATCAGCATCCACATCGTGCGTCCGATGCTCGAACACCGAATCGTTGTTGACAACCGATTCGGTGTTTCCGCCGACATCACGTGGCGGGCCACGTCGGCACTTCTCGAAGAGCCATCGTTCAAACATTTGGAGAACGGTCGTCCACAGATGGACTACACGCGCATGACCCAGTTCGGTGAGTGGTCGGGCTGGATTGAAGTCGACGGCCACCGGATCGAACTCGCCGATGCCGGGCCGATCACGGGGTGTCGCGACCGGTCGTGGGGCGTGCGCAATTCCGCCCGCAGTGCAAACGGCCCGAAGAAGCCCCCGCAGTTCTTCTGGCTGTGGGCACCGACCACATTCGACGATGAATACACACACGCTGCCGTCAACGATCACGCGAACGGTCGGTCATGGCACCGCAGTGGCGCGGTCACCTCGCGCGTTGCACACGATTCGACATCAACCGAATCGGTGCTCAACGAATCGGCGGTCGATCGTTGCACCGCAGTGCACATCGAGCCGAAGTGGGCATCGGGCACCCGATGGCTCGCGTCGGCGACGGTCACCCTTGAACGCTGGCGCGCCGAACCCATAGTCGTCACCTATACGCCGCTCCTTCGGTTCTTCATGCGCGGCATCGGCTACACACACCCCGAATGGGGTCATGGAGAATGGAAGGGTGAGTTCGCCGAGACCCGCGACAACTTCGTGATCGCCGACGCAAACCCGGGCGACCCGACGATGATCCACCTGCAAAATCTCTGTCGTGTCGAGTCGAACGGCAAAGTGGGCACGGGTGTGTTCGAGCACCTCGTCATTGGGCCGCACGAACCGAGCGGTTTCGCATCCGTCCTCGATGGCGCAGCCTGAGCGAGAATGTCGACCATGACCTCAACCAGTCGCCTCCGACGCCTCAACGTGATCGCCACGTTGCTCCATTTGGTCCAGGGCGTCGTGATTCTCCTGATCTCGAATGATTTTGCCCTGCCCGTTACCACGTTCTTCTGGAACGACGCACCGAACAACCGTCTCGATGTCACCCGTCTCGAGCGCAGTTTTGACGTGTCCGTCGCCTGGGCGGCGGCCCTCTTCCTCTTTCTTTCCGCACTCTTCCACTTCATCGTTGCAAGCATCGGCCGGAGGGCCTACGAAGCCGAGATCGCGGCCGAGCAGAACCGATTCCGCTGGGTCGAGTACTCCGTTTCGTCGACGCTGATGATCGTCACCATCTGCTTGGTGTTCGGTATCGGCGACATTGCGGGCTTGCTCGGCATCGCCGGGGCGAACGTGGGAATGATCCTGTTCGGCTGGGTGATGGAGGTGGCGAATCGGCCCGGCAAGCCGGTGTGGTGGACACCGTTCTGGTTCGGCTGCATCGTCGGCATCGTCCCGTGGGTCGGCCTCTTCGTCTATTTGCTCGGGCCCGGCAGCGAGATGCCGAAATTTGTCTACGGGATTTTCGTGAGCATCTTCATTTTCTTCAACCTCTTTGCGCTCAATCAGTTCCTCCAGTACCGCAAGGTGGGGAAGTGGGCCGACTACGTGTACGGGGAAAAGGCCTACTTGTGGCTCAGCCTCATCGCCAAGAGCGCATTGGCGTGGCAGTTGTACGGCAACACGCTCTCGGCTTGAACCCGCGCGAAGTTTTTGTAAAGAGCCGGTGACCGGTTCGTCACCATGAAAGGGTGCCGTCGGGCTTCCACTACTCTTGGGTCATGAGAGTCGACGCAAACTTCTTCTGCACGGTGCCGATGGACGACGCGGGCAAGGTCGAGCCGACGAAACGTCGCTACGACAACAACGCGGTGGTCGAGTGCTACAAGAACCTCGTGGCGTGGGCGAAAACCGCCGACGAGGTGGGTATCGACACGATGTGGTTGACGGAACACCACTTCCAGTACGAGGGCTACGAAGTTTTACCGAACCTCATTTTGTTCGGCCAGCACCTTGCGGGTCAGACGACGAACCTGCGTCTGGGTCAGATGTTCAACGTGGTGCCGCAGTGGCACCCGCTTCGACTTGCCGAAGACTTTGCCATCGCCGACATTGTGACGGGTGGGCGCATGGAGTTCGGCGTCGGTCGCGGCACGGTGCCACGCGAGGCGTGGAGCCTCGGCACGGTGGTGGCATCGGGCGACAACGCAATGTCCGCCGAACACGACCGCATCAACCGAGAGGTGTTCGAAGAGTCGATGGAGGTCATCAAGACCGCGTGGACCAACGAGCGGTTCTCGTACCGCGGCAAGCATTTCGTCTTCCCTCCCGATGACATTCCCGACCGGGGCAAGTACGTCGACGATCTCACGCTCATTCCCCGCCCGTTGCGTCACATCGACGTGTACCAGCCGGTGACCTCGCCCGAGACGATTGAGTACGTGCCCCGCGAAGGCCACAAAGCCGTGTACTGGTTGCAAAACGCCGACTCGCAGTTGCAGAAGTGGAATCGTTACGCCGAGATCTGCGAAGAGATCGGCAGGCCGGTGGGTCCCGGCGAAGACCGCTGTCTGGTGATGAACATTCACGTGGCAAAGACCCGTGAAAAAGCGATGATCAAGGGCAAGCCCGGTCACGACGAGTTCGCCAACTTCCTTTCGCCCTACGGTCGGTTTTCGTCGTATCGCAATCCCGACGGAAGCAAGGTTGCGTTCAACCATTGCCCCACCGTCGAGGAATCGAACGACCAGAAGATCCAAATCGTCGGCTCGATCGACGACGCAGTCGACACCCTCGGCTTCTGGCGTGACTTGCTCGATTTGAAGCACATCTGCTTCTTCTTCGACTTCCCGGGTGTGTCACGCGAGGAGATGATCGAACAGATGCATCTCGTCACCGAGGAAGTGTTCCCGAAGCTGGGGGAAAAGGTTGAGCGCCGACCCTTGCCCAACCTGCAACCGCTCGTCTGACAACGGGCCACATCGCACGTGCTCATCACCAACGTCACGACGCCGTCATCGAACGGCGCACCGGTGTCGGTACGAATCGAAGGTGATCTCGTCACCGAAATTGGCGCGGGCCTCGTCGCGCGCAACGGTGAATCGGTGATCGATGGCAATGGCGGACTGTTGACCGAGTCCTTGGTCGAGACGCATGCCCATCTCGACAAGGCGTATCTCGCCGAGCTGATTCCCAACCCAACGGGCGACTTGATGGGTGCGATCACCTCGATGATCGCGAATCGGCACGTGATGACGGTCGAGAACACCATCGAGCGCGGAGGGTGTCCGCACCTCGACGACGACGCGGTGATGGCGAACGCGGAACTGGTGAATCTCGCAGGAGATCTCGGCGTACCCCTCGATCTGCACGCCGACGAACACACCGATGCTCATCGCACCTCGCTGCAGAATCTCGCCGAGCGAGTCATCTCCACGGGTTTCGAGCACGGGGTGACCGCAAGCCACTGCGTGAGCCTTGGTATGCAGGACGTCGACACGCAGCGGGCGACGGCGGAAAAACTTTCAGAGGCCGGGATCGGCGTGGTCGCTCTCCCGCACACGAATCTGTTCCTGCAGGGACGTGACATGCAGTCCGCGATGCCTCGTGGTCTGACCGCCGTGAAGCATCTCCGCGATGCGGGCGTGCGTGTCGCTGCGGGAAGCGACAACCTTCAGGATCCCTTCAATCCGATCGGTCGCGGCGATCCACTCGAGGCCGCGGGCCTGATGATCCTCACTGCGCACCTGCTGCCCGAAGAGGCCTTCGCCAGCGTCTCGACGGTCGCGCGCGAGGTTGTTGGTGCTCGTGCCGCCGGCCCCAGTGTGGGTGCCGTCGCCGACTTGATGCTCACGGCGGCGGCGAGTGTTCGCGAGATGATCGCGGTCGGTGGCCCAAGATCGTTTGTCATGCGCCGCGGTGTGGTTGTCCACAGGCATTGATGCATCTGCTTAACAAAGTATTAAACGTCAGGTAACACGCGCATTTCGGTGTCGCCTGCGGGCGGATTATTCTTCGGGGATGGCCGGGGCACTGTCGTTCAACAACGTTGGGATGACGTTCCCGGACGGAACGCGGGCCCTCGGCGGGGCAACCTTCGACGTCAATCCGGGTGAATTCATCACCGTGGTCGGACCAAGCGGGTGCGGCAAGTCGACCCTTCTGCGCATTGCATCGAATCTCGAAACCGCGACCGAAGGAATCTGCAACGTCGACCGCGACAGCATCGGTTACGTGTTCCAGGATGCGACGCTGCTCCCGTGGCGCACCGTCGCGAAGAACATCGAACTACTGGCGGAATTGCACGGCGTCGACAAAGCCGAACGCGACGAGCGGGTGCGCAATGTCATCGACCTCGTTGGCCTCAGCGGGTTCGAGGACAAGTATCCGAAGCAACTCTCGGGTGGCATGAAGATGCGAGCCTCACTTGCCCGGTCACTCGTCATGAAGCCTCGCGTCTTCCTGTTCGACGAACCTTTTGGCGCTCTCGACGAAATCACACGCGAACGACTGAACGACGAATTGCTGCGGCTGTTCCAGCTTGAAGGTTTCGCCGGACTGTTCATTACGCACTCAATCTCTGAGGCCGTTTACATGTCGACCAAGGTTCTGGTCATGTCGTCGCGGCCCGGGCGCATCGTTGCATCGTTCGATGTGCCGTTCGAGTATCCGCGTGCACATTCGCTGCGTTACGAACCGAAGTTTGCCGAGCTCTGCGGGGAAGTTTCCACCGCCCTGCGTGGAGCATTGGTATGACCGACCTGAATTCCCAAGTGGCAGTGACCCCGCCGTCGTCGCGCCGACCCGATGACGCTCCCATCGAGACAACGAACCGTGTTCGGGCGAGCGACATCATCGGGCCCGCGGTTGTGTTCGTGTTGTTCATTGCCTTTTGGTACGCGTTGTCGACGAGACTGCTGCCCGAGCAAAAGCGTTTCTTGTTGCCGACACCCCACAAGGTGTTGAAAGAGGGCTTTTTCACCTGGGAGGCGGGCGAACAACGCGGCTTGTTCCCGATTCTCAAGTCGATGTGGAGCTCGATCCAGGTCGCGGTCATCGGTCTCATCATCACGATCATCATCGGAACCGCGCTCGCAACCGCCATGGCGACGCGTCGCTGGGTCGAGCGTGCGACGTGGCCCTATCTCGTGGCGCTCCAGTCGGCCCCGATCCTTGCCATGACACCGCTGATTCGTGCGCTCATCGACGGTGTCCAGACGCAACGAATCCTCGTCGTGGTTCTGATTGCCTTTTTCCCGATCGTCAACAACACCTTGTTCGGCCTGTTGTCGGTGGAGAAGAGCCAGCACGAACTGTTCACCCTGCACGGGGCCAGCAAGTGGACCCGACTCACGAAGTTGCAGTTCCCTGCGGCGATGCCGAACATTTTCGTTGGTCTGCGCATCTCTGCCGGCCTCAGCGTGATCGGTGCGGTGGTCGGCGACTTCTATTTCCGCCAGGGTGGCGTGGTGGGCATCGGCGCCCAGATCGACATCTACCGCGGCCGCCTGTGGGGTTCGGAGCTCATCGCCGCCATCTTGTTGGCGAGCGCTTTTGGTCTTGTCGTGTTCATTGTCTTTGGCTTCCTTTCGAAGTTGGCGATCGGCAAATGGCACACGACAACGCGGGGTCAGTGATGTCCCCCAACCGCAATACAGCAAGCACCATCCAACAAAAGGGAGAGCACATGAAAAGGAAAGCAGCAGCCATCATCGGCGTGCTGAGTCTGGTCAGTCTTGCCGCGTGCGGTGGAGACGACGGAGAAACTACCGACACCGCAGCCGCAACCGAAGAGACCACCGCGGCTGCAACCGAGGAGACCACGGCACCCGCGACCGAGGAGACCACGGCACCCGCCGCGGAGCCCGTGTCGCTCGCCGGAGTTTGCCCCGAGACGGTCACCTTCCAGACCGACTGGAACCCCGAGTCCGAGCACGGATTCCTCTATCAACTCGTTGGTGACAACTACGAAGTCGATGCATCGGGCGTCCGCGTGACGGGTCCGCTGGTGGCATCGGGCGGAGTCGACACCGGCGTCAAGGTTCAGGTTCGCGCAGGCGGCCCGGCGGTGGGCTTCAGCTCGCCGACTTCGCTCATGTACCAGGACCCGGACATCTTCCTCGGCTTCGTCAGCACCGACGGCGCGGTCCAGGACTCGGGTGAATTCCCGACGATGACCGTTGTGGCGCCGTTCAACATCAACCCGCAGATCATCATGTGGGACCCGGCGACGTATCCCGACGTGAAGACCATTGCCGACCTGAAGGAAACCGGTGCGAAGGTCCGTCACTTCGGTGGCGTCGCCTACATCGAGTATTTCAAGGCGAATGGCATTCTCGACGAGAAGCAGCTTGACGCTTCGTACGACGGCACCCCGGCCAACTTCGTTGCCGACGGTGGCAAGGCCGCACAGCAGGGCTTTGCAACCTCCGAGCCGTACTACTACGAGAAGGTTCTCACCGACTGGGGCAAGCCCGTTGCGTACCAGACGGTGCACGACGCAGGTTGGACCGCCTACGCACAGTCGCCGAGACCATCGAGCAGTACAAGGACTGCCTGAAGCTTCTCGTGCCGATCATCCAGCAGGCGCAGGTCGACTATGTCGCTGACCCGGCCGAGACCAACGCACTGATTCTCGATCTCGTGAAGCAGTACAACAACGGTTGGCTCTACGACGAGGGTCAGGCAGCAGCAGCCGTCGAACTGGCGATCCAGAACAAGCTCATCGCGAACAGCCCCGACGGCACTCTCGGTAGCTTCGATCTGCAGCGTGTCGAGGACTTCATCAAGATTGCGGTTCCGACGTACGAGAAGATCGGCGCCAAGATGAAGGAAGGCATCACTGCCGCCGACATCGTGACGAACGAGTTCATCGATCCGTCGATCAAGTTGCCCTGATCGGTTGAACAACAAGTGAAGGTGATGGCCCGGGGGTAACCCCGGGCCATCGTCCTTTCAGGGGGGTTTCCATGTCTCAGGTGATCGAAATGTTGCGCTTCGACGTGAGTGCGTTGGACCGTGAGAAATGGATGGAAGTCGAGCGTCGCGTCTGGACCGGGTTTTTGAAGACGGTTCCGGGTTTTCAGCGCAAGGAGACGTGGGTCGACGACGACGACCCCGATGCCGTCACCGTTGTGATCTGGTGGGCGTCACGCGAGCAGTGGTACGCCGTCACGGCCGATCAGTGCGCGGCGGTCGACAGCGAAATGGGCGAGTGGCTGCGCCCCTGCACCATGCGTTCGTGGCGCGTGGTTTGCGCCGACTGAACGCTTTCAGCGACCGAAGTTGAAGGTTGCGATTTCGTGGAGAGCGGCGACGAAGTTGGTGACCGCCGACTCGAACATTGTTTTGCCCATGTCGGCCGTGGCATGTGTTGGGTCTCCGATGTGACCCTCGGGGAAGAAGTCGTTCGATAGCCAACCAAAACTGACGGTGCCGCCGAAGCGCACGTAGCGGTTCTCGGCGATCTTCTCGGGTATCCGACGGACGGCCTTCGACATGTCAACCAGATCGGGACGCAGGTGAAGCATGACGGCGGTTTCATCGGTACCGCCGTGCACGCCCATGCCAAGTTCGCTCGCCGCCGATGCGCCGCCTTGGTCGGGTGGAATCGATGGGTGCGTCGTGAAGGTTTGCAGCCCGTGGTGGAGGCGAAGTTCGCGGTTTGCGACATTGAGAAGTGCCGAGTTGCCACCGTGGCCGTTCAGAAAAACCAACTTTCGCGCCTTCGTGCGCGCAATGCTGCGACCGAGGTCGTCGAGAACCGCGAGCAGAGTCGTGGGCGAAAGCCACACGGTCCCCGGAGCCCAGGCGTGTTCGTTGGACTTCGTGTACGACAGTGTGGGAAGAAGCCACACGTTCAGTTCGTCGGGCGCCGCTGCAACGGCTGCCTCGGCAACCGCAGTGGCCACGACTTCGTCGGTGTTGAGCGGCAGGTGTGGGCCGTGTTGTTCGATGGCGCCGAGTGGCTGAACGAAGATCGCGTTCTCGGTGATGCGTCGGTCGACATCGGGTCCGCGCAGGTCGCCGAGTCGTCGTGGTTGAGCCATTGGACCGAGCCTACCTCTGTGGGATACTTCACTTCATGTCCACGACACCCTCGCTCGACGCGCGGTTCGATGCGCTGATCGTGGGCGGTGGGCACAACGGTTTGGTGTGTGCTGCGTACCTCGCGCAGTCCGGCATGAAGGTTCTCGTCATCGAGGCGCGCAGCGAAGTGGGTGGAACCGCCGCCTCCGAGTCGTACGCCGGAGTCACGGTCAACATCTGCAACTGCGACCATCTCACTTTTCGCACCGCGGGTATCTCCGACGACCTTGGGCTCGATCGTCACGGTCTGCGCTACATCGACATCGACCCAACCCAGCTCGCCACGTCGTGGTCCGACAGGCGGGTGTGGCCCATGTTCCACGACCTCGATCGCCAGCTCGAGGTAATCAAGCACTTCTTCCCGAACGAGGTCGAGGGCTACCGCAGCTACGCCAAGGCGGCAATGCCGGTGGTCGAGCTGATTCTCGAGGCGGGCAGCCAGCCGCCAACCCGGCGCTCACTCGTTGGCAAGGTCCTCGCCAAGCGCGGGCGTGGGGCGACGACGATGTTGAAGTGGAGCAAGTTGTCGTCGGCACAGGTGCTGCGGCAGTTTTTTTCGAGCGAACTTCTCATCGCGCCGTCACTCGTCACCGGACCAACGGTGTGGGGAGTCTCGCCACACACGCCCGGCACGGGTCTCGGTGCGCTGGTCTACGCGATGCGCCACGTCGCCAAGGTCGGACGCCCAGTGGGCGGCAGTGGCATGGTACCGATCACTCTGCGGCGCAGCATCGAATCGAACGGGGGAGTCGTCGCCACTTCCACCCTGGTGTCGGGCATTCTCTGCGAGGGCGACGCGGTGCGCGGTGTCGAACTGACCGACGGGCGCATCATCGAGGCACCACTTGTCGTGTCGGCTTGCAACCCGCACGACACGTTTCTCAAATGGCTGCGCAACGCGCCGGCATGCGCCCAGCCGTTGGTCGAGAAGTGGCGCAATACGCCGCACTACGAGGGTTACGAGTCGAAGATCGACGCGCGCATCACGCGAAAGCCCGTTCTCCGCGACATCGACGAAGAAACCCTCCGCAACCTCGGCGCCGATCCGCTCGCCGCGACGATGGTTGTTGCGCCCACCACCGAGGAATTGCACGAGGGCTTCGGGAAAATCGCGACGGGTGAAATTCTCGATCGCCCCGCGATGCTGGTGAACCTGCCGTCAATCGCCGACCCCACCATGTCGAACGGTGTCGACGAAGTCTTCAGCCTCGAGGCACTCTTCACTCCGTACTCATTCCGGGGTGGCTGGGCTTCCGACGCCGAACCGCGTCGATGGCTCGAGTTGTATGCCGACTTGGTCGAGCCCGGTTTTCTCGAATCGATTGCCGAATGGCGTTGTATGACACCGGCGAAGTACGAAAGCGAGTTCTTCTTGCCCCAGGGACATGCAACCAGCTTCGCGGGTGGTCCACTGGCCGCGTTGTTGAACACGAATCCGGAACTCACCCGCTACGCGACGCCGGTGAAGGGCCTCTACCTCACGGGTGCGGCAACGTTCCCCGGCGCGGGTGTGTGGGGAGCCAGCGGCAAGAACGCCGCACTCACGATTTTGCGGCGATAACCGCGATCTCCATTTTCCACTCGGGTCGTGCGAGGGCGGGAACCGTGACGAGGGTGCTGGCCGCAAGATGCCCCGCGAGCGCCGCATCGCGCGCCGCCATCACTTCGCGCAGATCGGCCGAGAGATTCGGTGTCGCAACGACGTACGTGGTGATCGACACGATGTCACCAATCGCCATGTTTCCCTCGGCGAGAATCGCGGCGAGGTTGTTCCACACCAGCGCTGCTTGCTCGCTGATCGCATCGGGAGTGGTTCCATCGGCGCGCGTCGGTACGACCCCCGAGCTGAACACAAGCCGTGATCCGGCGGGAACCTCGACACCGTGCGCATAAGCCGCAGCGGGTGGAGCAATCGACGCGGGGCGAAGTTCACGGTTCATGCACGAATGCTGGCAGCGCCCCCGCAGGCGGTCAAGGGGCGAGCAACTTCTTGGCCCGTGCGATACGGGCGACGTCGATGTTGTCGTACATGATGAGAATGACGCGGTTGACCCCCCAGGATTCCCACTCGGCGACCTGTGGGTTGCCGGGGACCAACAGCGCCTCGTCAAAAAACGCCCAGACCGTTGCATGACACTCTCCGGTTACACCCGACCGATGCCGCTCGTCGAGGAATGCGGTGATGACCGCGTGGGCCTTGTCGCTTGTGGCGCGAACATTGACTCCCTGCGTGCGGCGGCCCGCGATACGCGCCAGGCGTTCGCCATTCACGCCCAGCACCACGGGCGGCCGTGGGCGGGGAAGCGGAAATGTGTCGTATTTCGCGTCGCGCTCGACCGACCACATCTCGTCGATGACGTCGAGCGTGTGCTCGAGAACCGCGTGACGATCGGCAATCGTTGCGGGCGGCACGATGCCGAGTGCCAGTCGTTCGCGGGCTGCGAATCCGGTCGGACCTCCACCTGCACCCAGCCCGAGCAGCAATCGGCCATCGGAGATTGTCTGAACCGTGGCCGCCGCATTCGCCAGCAGACCCGGGTGGCGGTTGCCGACGTTCACGACGAGTGGACCGAGTCCGATCGTCGATGTTGACGCGGCGAGTGCCCCAAGCAGGCTGAAACATTCCGGCATGTCGGGCGCGCCCATCACCGAACCTTGGAGATGGTCGATCGTCCACAGAGCCGCAAAGCCGGCGTCCTCAGCTGCGCGCGCAGAGTCGCGAAGCGTCGGCCACGGGGCAACTCCGGGATTGATCTGAAGGTCGAAGATCACCGAATTGAGTGTGCCACGCCTGCGACGGGCTCAAGTAGTTTGGGCGCGTGCGCGACTACACGGTGGGTGGGCCCGAGGCGAAAAACGCCGAGGTCAAGAACCTTGTCGAGGCCGACTGGTACCGGCCGACCGTCGACCGCGAGACGATGAAGGCGCTGATGGCGCGCAGCAACGGAATTGCCGCTCGCGACACGATCATCTGGCTGGCCCTTCTCATCGGCTCGGGCATCCTCGCCTACCTGTCGTGGGGCAGTTGGTGGGCCATCCCCGCCTTCGCCCTCTACGGCGTGATGTACGGCTCGGCCAGCGATGCCAGGTGGCACGAGTGCGGCCACCGCACCGCTTTTCGTTCGCGTCGGGCCAACGACATCATCTACCACGTCGCGGCGTTCATGGATTTTCGCGAGCCCATCAGTTGGCGCTGGAGCCATGCCCGTCACCACAGCGACACGATCATCGTCGGACGCGATCCCGAGATCGCTTTCCAACGCGGAGCACCGCTTCTCAACACCTTTCTCGAACTCTTCGCCATTCGCACGATCATCGCTGAGTCGAAGAAACTGTTCCTGAACGCCGTCGGTCGACCGACCGCAGAACAGGCCGATTTCCAACCAGCCGAGGAGATGCGCGGGAGCTACCTCTGGTCGCGCATCTACATCGCCGCTTTCGTCGGTGTCATCCTCTGGTGTGTTGGAATCGGGTCGATT
Source organism: Actinomycetota bacterium (assembly GCA_009919275.1). Lineage (GTDB taxonomy): Bacteria > Actinomycetota > Acidimicrobiia > Acidimicrobiales > Ilumatobacteraceae > F1-20-MAGs119. The sequence goes on along the minus strand of RGCG01000042.1, from coordinate 1,284 downwards.
CTTCCCGCCATGTTCATCGGTCTACCGACCATTTACGGACGGTGGCTGATGGTGGTGTACGGCATCACCCAACATGCCGGTTTGGCCGAGGACGTTCTCGACCATCGCTTGAACACGCGCACCGTCATGATGAACCGGGTGAACAGGTTCATGTACCTCAACATGAACTACCACCTCGAACACCACATCTTCCCAACGGTTCCGTATCACGCTCTGCCAAAACTCCACGCGGCAGTTGCCGACCAGTTGCCGGTGCCGCATCGCAGCATCTGGCACGCGATACACGAGATCCTCCCCACGCTCGCCCGTCAACGCAAAGACCAAACTGCGTCCCTCGCGCGGGCCTTGCCGTGACCGAACCGCGCTGGCATCAGGTTGGTGCGACCGACGACGTCGCGCGCGACGACGTGCTCGGCATCACCGTTGGGGAAACCGCCGTCGCGATCATCCGCACCGCGGACGACCGTGTCTTCGCGGTCGATGCGGCGTGCACCCACGGTCGTGCGTCGCTTGCCGAAGGGTTCGTCGACGGAACCGAAATCGAATGCCCGAAGCACAACGGACGTTTCGACGTCACCACGGGTGAGGCGGTGGCGAGCCCCGCTCGCGTTGCTCTGCGGATGTATCCGTGCCGCGTGAACAACGGCTGCATCGAAGTGCAGTTGTGACGCCGGTGGCGTGACCGAGCGGCGAGAGCCGCCGCCTCAGCCTTTCGCAGCGATGAGGGAAAAGAGGGCGATGAACGCCCCCGAGAAGATTCCCACGGCAGCCCACAGCCCATGGACAATCGAATCAATGCGCTTCTCGACGAGGGAAAATCGGGTGTTCATATCGTCCCGTAGCAGTTCGAGGTCGCCTCGCAGATGATTGAGGTCGCCCCGTAGATGTTCGAGATCGCCTTTCACAAGTTGAAGGTCGCTGGTCCGGGCGACATCGGACCATCCACTGGGCGGCAAGTGTTCCATCAACGTGTCGGCCACTGGTTCCCCCAATCGAGTCCGGAGTTCCTTGTGCATTTCGTAGCGGGCGGATTCACTGACTGTCACTGTAGTTCCCTTCAGATTCGGTGTCGTCGACGAGGGAATGTGTGCGGTCACGCGGGTTCATCGGCAGACCTCCTCTCGCGGTGTGAGAAACTTCGTTCGAGGGGGCAAAGTGACCGCACGTAGTTTCGAAGCCGATGGGCGGGCGACGGTTGTCGCGCCGAACGGTGCCCGCGTGCACCGCGATCATCTCGCCCAGAACGAAGTCGTTCGCCGGAACTTTTATTCGGTGTGTCCCGGT
>RGCG01000041.1 GCA_009919275.1 Actinomycetota bacterium | reverse complement strand
CCGTACCTGCTGCCGTTCTGGGCGCTTTCGTTCGTTCTCCTCGTCGCCGTCATCGGTGCGATCGTCCTGGCGCGGAAGGACTGACCGATGCTCGTCAATCAGTTCCTCATCCTCGGCGCGGTGCTCTTCTGCATCGGTGTCTACGGCGTCATTGCCCGTCGTAATGCGGTCATGGTCCTCATGTCGATCGAATTGATCCTCAACTCGGTCAATCTCAACCTTCTCGCCTTCGCACTGCGCAACGGCAGCGTCGATGGTCATGTGTTCGCGCTCTACATCATCACCGTGGCCGCCGCTGAAGTTGGCGTCGGTCTTGCTCTCGTTCTGCTCGTGTATCGCAACCGCAAATCGATCGGCCTCGAAGAGCTGTCGGAGATGAAGGGCTGATCATGTTTGCTGCATCCGAAGCCGCCGCGGAAACCGCCGCAGTCGCATTGAAGTCGGGGTGGTTCCTCGAGAACGCCTGGATCATCCCGATCATCCCCGCCGTCGCCTTCGCCCTCATCATCTTCTTCGGCAAGAAGCTTCCGATGAAGGGGAGCGAACTCGGCGTTCTCTCCATGGTCGGTTCGCTCGTGTTCGCCGGTGGCGCCGCCTACCAATGGATCGACCGAGTCAACTCCGCATCCGAGGGTCAGTACATCGAGCCCGTCATTCGCACCTGGACCTGGTGGCAAAGCGGAGGATTCGACCTGACAATCGGTCAGCACATGGACGGCTTGTCGCTGACCGTGCTCGTGGTCGTTGCGTTCATCTCGACCCTCGTTCAGATCTACTCGCTCGAATACCTGCGTGGCGATCGTCGTTACACGCACTTCTTTGCGTCGCTCACGCTGTTCTCCGCGGGCATGATGAACATGGTCATCGCCGACAACATGATCCAGCTCATCCTCGGCTGGGAAATCATGGGCCTCTGCTCGTTCATGCTGATCGGCCACTGGTGGGAAGATCACGCAAACAGTCGCGCGGCTCTGAAGGCGTTCTTCACCACCCGCACCGGCGACATCGGTCTGCTCGTCGGCACCAGCATCCTCTTCTTCAGCGCGAATTCGTGGACGCAGGAGAACCTCGGGGTCTCCGGTTTCAGCATCCGCGGCCTGTCGGCTTGGGCGCTCAGTGGAAGCCCGAGCAGCGTCGCCATCACTGCCGGTGCGTTTGCGCTCTTCGTCGCATGCATCGGTAAGTCCGGTCAGTTCCCACTGCACACATGGCTACCCGACGCCATGGCCGGGCCCACCCCGGTCAGTTCGTTGCTTCACTCCTCGACGATGGTCGTTGCCGGCGTCTTCCTTGTGGCTCGTTTGTTCCCCGTCTTCTACGAGGGCATGAACATCTACGGCTCGTCGCTCAACTTCGTCACCCTCATCGGCGGCATCACCATCATCATCGCGGCACTCCTGGCCTTCGTCCAGAACGACATCAAGAAGGTGCTCGCGTATTCGACTGTTTCGCAGCTGGGCTACATGATGATGGGCCTCGGCGCGGGTGCATGGTTGCCCGCGGTCTTCCACATCTTCACCCACGCGTTCTTCAAGGCATGTCTGTTCCTGGCGGCGGGGTCGGTCAGCCACAGCGGCTCGCACCACTCGTTCGACATGAAAAAGGACATGGGTGGACTGCGCAAGTTCATGCCGATCACGTTCGTCACGTGGGTCATCTCGACTCTCGCACTCTGTGGCGTCTTCCCGCTGTCGGGCTTCTTCTCGAAGGATGAGATCATCGACAACGTCGGCTATGCCGGTTACGACATCTTCATGATCGTCGGCCTCGTCGGCGCCTTCATGACCGCGGCGTACATGACCCGTGCGACGTACCTCACCTTCTTTGGTGAGCCGCGCGGTGCCGCCGCCGGCGAGCACCACGAAGAAGAAGGCCACGATGCGCATGCGGCAGGCCACGGTCACGACGCGCACCACGGTCACGACGATCACGACGGTCACGACAATGACGCGCATGCATCCCATGGCCCGCACGAGTCGAACGCCTTCATCACGGTTCCGCTCATCATCCTCGCCACGCTCGCAATCGGCGCCGGTTTCTTGAACGCGGTCCCCTTCGGCGAGAAGTGGGAGAACATGAAGAAGTGGGTCGAGCCGCGTGCGGTCGTCGTCGGTGACGTCGACCATGCGGCGGTCGGCGAAGTGCGCGGTGTCCGCACCGATGACACGATTCCAGCAACAGAAGAGACCATCGTCGCGACGGAAGAGGGCGCCTCGCCCGAAGCCAAGGCGGCGCCGTTGATGGCAACGGCAGCTCCCGCCGAGGCGGCGTACGGGGAAGAGGGTCACGGCTCTCACTCATCGGACTGTGGCAAGAAGACCCCGAAGGCCGGGGTGTGTTACGCGCCCTACGTGAAGCACGCGCCGTTCAAGTGGTCGAAAGCCGCACTTTCAATGGCCATCGTGTTTGCGGGAATCATCCTCAGTTGGCTCGTCAGTGTCCAGCTCTACACGCGCAAGCGCGGCTTCTTCGTCGGTTTGACGAAGAAGAACAAGTTGCTCGCCGCGGGCCACGCTTTCCTCGTCAACAAGTACTACCTCGACCACCTTTACGAGAAGATCATCGTGAGGGGCATCGCTCACCCGATCGCCAAGGGTGCGTACTGGTTCAACCAGAACGTGCTCGACGGCGTCGTGAACGGCGCCGGTATCGGCACCAAGGGCGTTGCACGTTGGGTTTATCGCAACGTCGATCAGCGAGTTGTCGACGGTGCAGTGAACGGTTCCGGTGTCGTCGCCCGCGGTGCGGGCGGTGCGCTGCGGCCCGTTCAGTCAGGAAAAGTCAACCAATACGGGGCTCTGCTCTTTGCCGCTGCGGCGGTGGCCGGCCTCGTCCTAATCATCATCAACACCTGAGGCGCTCGCCACGCTTGCTGTCGGCGTGTACACGCTGACGCAGTTCGACTACGACCAGGCAGGCAAGATGCAGTTCGTCGCCGAGACCAACTGGATCTCGGTGATCAAGAGCACCTACTACATCGGACTCGACGGCATCAGCCTGCCGCTCTATTTCCTTTCGATGGTGATCACGGTGCTCGTGATGATCTACAGCTGGAACCACATCCCGTCGCCGGGTAATCCGAAGGCATTCCTCATGCTGATGCTGGTGCTGCAGACCGGTATGGCGGGAACGTTCATCGCCCAGGACCTGATCCTTTTCTTCGTGTTCTTCGAACTCGTCCTCCTGCCGATGTACTTCATGATCGGCGTGTGGGGTGGCGAGAACCGTCAGTACGCATCGCTGAAGTTCTTCCTCTACACGATGTTCGGCTCGGCCCTCATGCTGGTGGCGTTCCTCGCGTTGTTCTTCAAGACCGGCGCCGAAAGCTTTGCCATTCCCTACCTGGTCGAAAACGGCGGGGCCATCGCGAAGAACACCCAGGTGTGGATCTTCGCCGGAATGTTCATCGGGTTCGCCGTGAAGGTTCCGATGTTCCCGTTCCACACGTGGTTGCCCGATGCCCACACCCAGGCCCCCACGCAGGGTTCGGTGATTCTGGCCGCGATCCTTCTGAAGCTTGGCACCTACGGATTCATGCGTATCGCCATTCCGATCCTTCCCGATGCCGCCGTCGAATGGGCACCCTGGATCGGCCTGCTTGCGGTGATCGGCATCATTTACGGTGCGCTCGGGTGTCTCGCACAGTCCGACATGAAGCGCCTCATCGCGTTCTCGTCGGTCGCGCACATGGGTTTCGTCATGCTCGGTATCTCGACCCTCACCTCGTTCGGCATGAACGCTGCGGTGTTCGGGATGGTCGCCCACGGTCTCATCACCGGCATGCTCTTCTTCGTTGCCGGCAGCGTGAAGGAGCGCTATCACACACTCGAGATCTCGCGCCTCAGTGGCTTGCTGAAGCAGGTTCCGAAGCTCGGTTGGATTCTCGGCTTTTGCGCCATGGCATCGCTCGGACTTCCCGGTCTTGCCGGTTTCTGGGGTGAGTTCCCCGCCATTCTTTCGGCGTACAACCCCGCACCGGGACTGTCCGAAGAGATCTTCCGCGTTTACATGGTGATCGCCGCACTCGGCACGGTCTTCGCCGCGGCCTATCTGCTGTGGCTGTACCAGCGCACCGCATTCGGCGAGCCCAACCCCGAGTTCTCGAGTCACGGGAACGGACACGGTCACGGTGATGACCACGATGAGATCCACGACGTGAATGCATTCGAGTGGATCGCATGGGCTCCGCTGCTCGTTGCGATCGTGCTGTTCGGTGTCATGCCGAACCTGATGTTCAAGATCATCGACCCCGCGGTCGCCACGATCGTCTCCGGTATCGGGGGCTGAGCCGGTGTTGTCCTCGCTCCTCGCAGCAGCACCGTGGACGGCTCCGGTCGTCGACTATCACGGTTTGGCGCCCGAAATCGTCGTGGCGCTCGGCTTGTGCGTCGTGTTGCTCGTCGACTTGTTCCTTGCCGAACGCAGCAAATGGTTGCTTGCCAGCCTCACGGGCTTCACTCTGCTCGGAGCGTTCATCCCGATCCTCACCCTTGCGCTTGACGATGCGGGTGTGCGGTCCCTGTTCGATGGTCGTTACGTCATCGACGACTTCAGTCTCATTCTGAAGGGGCTCTTCCTGCTTGCCGGTTACGTCGTCGTGTTGTTGTCGACGACCTACATCGAGGAAGGCGAGTACTACCAAGGTGAGTACTGGGTCCTCATGTTGGCGAGCATCCTCGGAATGATGATGATGACGTCGAGCCGTGACCTCGTTTCGGTGTTCGTGGCGCTCGAGTTCCTCTCGATCCCGGCCTACATGCTGGCGGCGTGGCGCAAGCGTGACGCAAAAAGCAACGAGGCAGGCGTCAAGTACTTCTTGCTCGGTGTTTTTGCATCCGCGGTCATGTTGTACGGCATGTCCCTGCTCTACGGCGTCACCAATTCGACGTTGCTCACCGACATTGGCGCATCAATTTCCGGAGAGCTCACCGCGGTGCGCATTCTTGCCATCGTCTTCATCGTCGTCGGTTTTGCCTTCAAGGTGTCGGCCGTTCCGTTCCACACCTGGGCCCCCGACACGTACGAAGGTGCACCCACCCCGGTCACGGCGTTCCTGTCGGTTGCGTCGAAGGCGGCGGGTTTCGTTGCCCTCGTCACGGTTCTCTACGTCGCCGTCCCGGGTGGTTCCGACGTGTGGCAACCGCTCATTTGGGTGCTGGCCGTTCTCACGATGACCGTCGGTAACGTCCTCGCCCTGCGCCAGACGAACATCGTGCGCATGCTCGCGTACTCGTCGATCAGCCAGGGCGGTTTCATTCTGATGCCGCTGGCGGTCGCCGCCGAGGGTGGTGCCGGTGAAGCGGTGTTGCGTTCCGTCGTCACCTACCTCATCGTGTACGCGGCGACGAACCTCGGCACCTTTGCCGTCATCCTGGCCGTCAGTCGCAAGACCCGCAGCGGTGAGATCTCGTCCTTCGGTGGGCTCTTCAGCTACGCACCCGGGCTCGGTGTCGTGATGACGATTTTCCTCGGGTCGCTTGCCGGGATTCCACCCCTTGGCGGGTGGATCGGCAAGTTCTCCGCGTTCCAGGCAGTGCTCGAAGCCGGCACCGGCTGGGCGTATGCGATCGCGATTGTTGGCGCGGTGAACTCGGTGGTGGCCTTCGGCTACTACGGCAATGTGATGCGCGAAATCTGGATGCGTCCGGCTCCCGATGGCGACACGACACCGATCCGTACGCCGGCACCGCTGGTCCTGGCGCTTTCGATCACCACCATCGCAACGCTCGCACTCGGCGTGTTGCCGGGAGTCGCGTTGCACTTCGGTGATCTCGCCACCTTTGCCAGTGGCCTCGGCGGCTGACGCGCTCCGCGCGGAGATCTCCGCGTCGGGTGGAGCGATTCCGTTCCGCCGTTTCATGGAACTCTCGCTCTACGGCGACGGCGGGTTCTACTCGGGTGTCGGCTCTGCCGGCCGCAGGGGAGACTTCATCACCTCGCCCGAAGTCGGCCCACTGTTCGGCACCGTCCTTGCCCGGGCACTCGATTCATGGTGGATGGAACTCGGCTCGCCCGAGGACTTCACCGTCGTTGAGGCTGCGGCCGGACCGGGAACGCTTGCCAGGGCGATCCTCGCGGCGAAGCCCGAATGTCTGCGGGTTGGTCGCTACGTGGCCGTCGAGGTTTCAGCGACACAACGCGCACGCCACCCCGAGGGCATCGAATCTCGTGCGACCATGCCCGACCAACCGGTGACGGGTGTCGTGCTCGCGAACGAATTGCTCGACAACTTGCCGTTCGACCTCGCAGTGTTCGACGCCGGTTGGCGCGAGGCATGGGTTGCGACGAACGGAGATCGGTTCGTTGAAGTGCTGCGTCCGTTCGTCGAGACACCGTCGATTCTGCCGGTGTCGGCCCCTCACGGTGCGAGGGCTCCGATCCAACGTGTGGCCCGGGACTGGTTGCGCGACGCACTCGGTCTTGTCGATCGCGGTCGCATTCTCATTTTCGACTACTGCACGCCCCTCACCCTCACGGCCGTGACCTCGTCATGGCGTGAGTGGCTGCGAACCTATGCGCAGCATGAACGCGGTGGGCACTATCTCGCCAACCCGGGTGAACAGGACATCACCACGCAGGTGATGCTCGACCAACTCGACACGGTCGCCGAACCCGAGTCGCTACGAACCCAGGCGCAGTTTCTTCAACTGTGGGGAATCGACGAGCTGGTCGAAGAGGGTCGAGTTGCGTGGGAAGCCGCCGCAGCGCGACCGGATCTTGGGGCGATGAGAATGCGTTCGCGCATCAGCGAAGCCGCGGCGTTGCTCGACCCAACCGGTCTCGGTGGGTTCAGCGCATTGACCTATCGAATCGACTGAAGATCTCGAGCCAGTTTTCGTCGTCGGGCCGGTCGACGCCGGCCATCGTGATGATCGAAAGACCAACCGGGATGGCGAGCAACAAAGACGCCAACGTGTGCGCATCGATCGCTCGCGAAATGGCGCCATCGGCATGTGCGTCGTCGACGATGCGACGGTACATCGCGTAGTGCTCACGGATTCGGGGTTTCAGAATCTCGCGCGCGGCGGGATCGCGCCACGAGGCGTAGTAGGCCTCGATCAGGAGTTGTTGCGCCGGCGTCGGGCCGGAGTCGCCCGCATTTCGTGGCACCGTTGCGGCGATCTTCAGCAGCCAATCGGTTCCGGTGAGACCCGCGGTTTCGATGAACTCGGCATTGCTGCGAACCTGTGCAGCCAGTGCGTTTTCGAGCGCAGCGCGGAACAACTCTTCCTTGTTCGCGAACCACGTGTAAACCGACCCGGGTGTCATCTCCGCACGTTCGGCAATTTCAGCAAGACGTGCGCGTTCGAATCCGACTGCCGCAATTTCTTCGGTTGCTGCATCGAGTAGTCGCTCTTTGCTGACAAGAGCCCAGGGACGCCGGTCGCGGCCGTCGATATGGATGACGTTCTTCGCCGTTTTGCTGGGAACACCGGTCCGCTTTTTCGCGGCCTTCTTTGCGGCGGGCTTCGCGTTGGAGCGTCGTGCAGGCTTTGCCATGTGACGAAACTACCCCGATCGGCAAGTGGTTGTCATCAGGGTCAACGCTCTCGGTGACCCCACTAGGGTTGGCGGAATGGCGGACGAAACGATCGAAGCACTCCTCCTCGAGCAGCGGAAGTTCCCACCGAGCGAAGCGTTCAAGAAGAGTTCGCTCGTCGTCGGAACCCATCTCTACGACGAGGCGAATGCCGACTACGAAGCCTTCTGGGCGCGCCAGGCCGAGGAACTCGTGTCATGGTCGACACCGTGGTCACAGATCTGTGAATGGAATCTGCCGTTCAGCAAATGGTTCGTCGGGGGCACCTTGAACGTCTCCTACAACTGTCTCGACCGCCACGTCGAGGCCGGTCGTGGCAACAAGGTTGCAATCCATTGGGAGGGAGAACCCGGCGACACCCGCACGATCACGTACGCCGAACTGTTGGCTGAAGTCGAACGTTTCTCCAACGTGCTTCGCGGTCTTGGTGTCGTGCGCGGAGATCGAATCAACATCTACCTGCCAATGATTCCAGAGGCCGTTGTCGCGATGCTTGCGTGCGCTCGAATCGGTGCGGCGCACTCGGTGGTGTTCGGCGGGTTCAGTTCGCAGGCGTTGGCCGATCGCATCAACGATGCGAACGCGAAGGTATTGATCACCGCCGATGGTGGCTGGCGCAGGGGAGAAGTCTTCCCGCTGAAGCCACAAGCCGACGAAGCGCTTGCATCGACACCGTCAATCGAACACGTCGTCGTCGTGAAGCGCGGCAACAACGATGTCTCAATGAGGGCGGGCCGCGACCACTGGTATCACGAACTCATGGCGAAGGCCGACGCGAAATGCCCCGCCGAGCCGATGGATTCCGAGCAGCTGCTGTTCCTTCTCTACACCAGCGGTACGACCGGCAAACCCAAGGGCATCATGCACACGACGGGCGGTTACCTCACGCACGTCACTTACACGCACAAGTACGTGTTCGATCTGCATCCCGACACCGACGTGTACTGGTGCACGGCCGACGTGGGTTGGGTCACCGGTCACTCGTACATCGTGTACGGACCATTGTCGAACGGCGCGACGCAGGTGATCTACGAGGGCGTTCCGAACTTTCCCGGAAACGACCGACTCTGGAGCATCATCGCCAAGTACGGCGTCACCATCTTCTACACCGCCCCAACCGCAATCCGAACCTTCATGAAGTGGGGAACACACGAACCGGCAAAGCACGATCTGTCATCGCTGCGTGTCATCGGAAGCGTGGGCGAGCCCATCAACCCCGAAGCGTGGATGTGGTACCACGAACACATCGGCCGTGGGAACTGTCCGATCGTCGACACCTGGTGGCAAACCGAAACGGGCGGCATCATGATCAGCCCAATGCCCGGCGCCACCACCACGAAGCCCGGGTCCGCGACGTTTCCTCTTCCCGGTGTCGGAGCCGAAGTTGTCGACGAAGCAGGCAACACCGTCACCAAGGGCGGTGGTTATCTCACGCTCACGCATCCATGGCCCGGAATGTTGCGCGGAATCTGGGGCGACCCCGAGCGCTACAAGGAGACCTACTGGAGTCGCTTTCCCGGTCGATACTTCGCCGGCGACGGCGCAAAGCTCGACGACGACGGCTATCTCTGGCTGCTCGGTCGCGTCGACGACGTGATGAACGTGTCGGGGCACCGCATCTCGACGACCGAGGTCGAGTCGGCGTTGGTGTCGCACCCCAGCGTGGCCGAGGCCGCGGTGGTTGGTGCGAACGATCCAACGACCGGTCAGGCGATCATCGCTTACGTCACTTTGCGCGGTGGCGAGAACGTCACAGAGACCGACCTGCGCAATCACGTCGCAAAAGAAATCGGGGCGATTGCAAAACCAAAGACGATCTACTTCACGCCCGATCTGCCCAAGACACGCAGCGGCAAGATCATGCGGCGTCTCCTGCGTGACGTTGCCGAGGGACGCAACCTCGGTGACACCACGACTCTCGCCGACGCGAGCGTCGTGACCGAATTACAGAGTCGTGCCGCGCAGTCGACCGAAGACTGAACCAACAGCGACCGACAGGTTCAGTCGCGGAAGTTCTCGAACTGCAGGGGGACCTCGAGGTCGGACCCCTTCAGCAAGGCGATGACGGCCTGAAGGTCGTCGCGCTTCTTGCCGGTGACGCGAATCTGTTCACCCTGGGTCTGGCTGGAGACACCCTTCGGGCCTTTTTCCTTGATCAGTTTGTTGATCTCACGGGCCTTGTCGGAGTTGATGCCGACCTTCACCGTCACCACCTGACGGACGGTGTCGCCCGAGGCCTGCTCGAACTTTCCCCAGTCGATGCCCTTCAGCGACATTCCGCGCTTCACGAATTTCTCCTCGAGGAGGGTGCGCACGGCGCGGGCCTTTTCCTCGCTGATGGTCCGGATGGTGATGACCAGCTCGTTCTGCTCGATGGACGAGTTGGTGTTCTTGAAATCGAAGCGATTGGCCATTTCCCGTTGGGCCTGGTCGACCGCGTTGCGTAGTTCCTGGCGGTCGACTTCGGAGACGACGTCGAATGAGGGCATGTGCGAAACGCTAGCGAGCCTGTAGCCTCACTTCCGCAAAGGGGTCGGTGCCCGAGCGGCCAAAGGGAGCAGACTGTAAATCTGCCGGCATTGCCTACGGAGGTTCAAATCCTTCCCGGCCCACTGCGGGTGGCTCCGCAGACTCCGCCCGGTCAACGGACGGAGTCGTTTTTCGTTTTCAGCGTTCGGTCAACAGACACTGCATCAAGGCGACGTCGAGCCACCGATTGAACTTGCGACCGACTTCGACTTCGACGCCAACCAGGCGAAAGCCACACGCTTCATGGAGCGCCCGCGATGCGGCGCCGCTCGCTTCGATGCGCGCGAAGACCGCGTGGAAGCCCGACTCGCGGGCAACCTCGAGGAGCGCGGTGAGCAGCAGCCGGCCGATGCCGCGGCGCGACAGCGAGCGGTCGACGTAGACGGAGTCCTCGACCGAGGTCCGGTAGGCGGCCCTCTCCTTGTAGGGGGAGAGCGCACCGAACCCGAGCACCTCACCTTCGGCGTTGACCGCCACGATCGCGCTGAATGCACCGGTCCGGGCGGCGATCCAGTCCTCTTGCTCGGCCAGGGTGCGGGGGACCAGGTCGAAGGTGGCGGTGGTGTGTTCGACCTCGTGGTTGTAGATCGCGGCGATGGCGGCGGCATCCGCCACGGTTGCGGGCCGCAGGGCGACGTGTCCCAGGGGCTCGTTCGCGTTCGACATCGCCCCCGAAACTAGCCCTCGGAACGGGCGGAGAACCCGAAAAATCCGCCGATAGAGTCACAAACCGTCTCGGGTCCGCCCGGGTCACGCCCTCTTAGCTCAGTCGGCAGAGCGTCCGCCTGAAAAGCGGAAGGTCACCGGATCGACGCCGGTCTCGACCACCAGCGTTTGCGTGTTTCCAGCGATTAGACATTCCTCGTGGTCAGCGGAATGCGTCGCGACATCGAAGGCCTTCGCGCCGTCGCGGTTGGCGTCGTGGTTCTCTACCACGCCCACTTTCTCGGTCTGCAAGGCGGCTTCGTCGGCGTCGACGTCTTTTTCGTCGTCTCCGGTTTTCTCATCACCAGTCTTCTTCTGCGCGAACACGCCGCGAGTGGCCGGGTCTCACTCACCCGTTTCTACGGACGACGCGTTCGACGTCTGCTCCCTGCGTCATGCCTTGTCATTGTCGGCACCGTGGTGGCGGGAAACATCTGGCTCGAACCCCTCCGCTTGCGCGATCTGGGAACCGACGCCGTGGCGAGTGGTGGTTTCGTGGCAAACATCGTCTTTGCCCAGCGCGGAACCGATTACTTGCAGTCCACCCTTCCGCCGTCAGCGCTGCAGCACTACTGGTCGCTCGCGGTCGAAGAGCAGTTCTACGTCGTGTGGCCCGCGTTGCTCGCGCTGCTGCTGTGGAAGGGTGCGCGGTCAACTGCACGCGCCGCAATCGGAATCACGGCTCTTTCCATTGCCTCGTTCATCGTCTGCATCTGGCAGACGTCAGCGTCACAGCCGTGGGCGTTCTTCGGTCTCCACGCGCGGGCTTGGGAACTGGGTGCTGGTGCGTTGCTCGCGATCGCCTGGCCGCGGATCGTTGCGGTATCCCCACGTGCGCGTGGTCTCGTCGGCTGGGTCGGCATGGCAACGATCATCGCGGCGTGTTTCGCAATCAGCGAGGCAATGGCTTTCCCCGGCTTCCTTGCTCTCGCGCCGGTTGTCGGCACGATGCTCGTACTCGTCGCGGGCGATGACGCGACGCACGGGCCGGTGATGATTCTGCGCAACCCCGTCATGCAATGGATCGGTGCCAGGTCGTATTCCATTTATCTCTGGCACTGGCCGGCTTTGATCGTCGGCGAGTCCGCCCTCGATGGGCCCTTGTCGGCGGCCGAGCGCGTCGTTCTCGTTGCGGGGTCCGTTGTTGTCGCCGACCTCTCGTTTCGCTTCATCGAGAATCCGGTTCGGCACTCCCGCCCGCTTGCGACACGCAACAACCTCGCGCTCGGCATCGGTGCGGGTCTCGTTGTCGTGAGCATTGGTGCGGGTCTTGTCCTGCGCAACAAGTCGATCGACCTGTCAACCGATGTTGTTGCAACCACGCCGACGTTCGTCACATCGACGTCAACACCGGTGGAAACGACGCAAGTTGCCACCGAAAGTACCGTGAGCGAATCGACGTCGACCGTTGTCGATGCGACAACCACCGTTCCTGCCGGTCCTCCCCCACCCGTGGTCAGCCCGACCGAACCGCTCACCGCCATAGTCGAAGGTGTCGCAACCGAGAAAGTTCCGAAAAACCTCGAGCCCTCGCTCGTCGGCGCGACCGGCGACAAGCCGATCATCTACGACGACGGCTGCCACCTCGACGCCAGCTCGACGGAACCAGGCGAGTGTGTTTTTGGCGACACGACATCGTCGTTCACCGTCGCACTCTTCGGTGACTCGCACGCTGCGCAATGGTTCGATGCTCTCGATGCGATCGCGCAGCAACGTGGTTGGCGTCTCCTCTCGCTCACGAAACTCGGGTGCACCCCCATCGAGCAAATCACCTACAACTCGACGGTCGGTGCCACCTATCCGCAATGTGCGCCATGGCGAGCAAATGTGAAGAAGCGACTCGCTGCCGAAAAGGCGGCGGTCGTATTCATCTCGTACTCGAACCGCCTGCAACAAGTCGGTGTGCGGCAACCGTTCCCCGATCAGGTGTGGCTCGACGGATTCAAGAAACTGATTCCCGAATTGCGTGACATCGGTACCGAACCGATTCTCATCACCGACACCCCCTATCCCGGACGTGATGTGCCGATTTGTCTTTCGGCAAACGTGTCGAGCGCCCGCAACTGTGCGTTCTCGCGCGAGACGGGCATTCGCCAATCGCGGCTCGACACCAACATCGCTGCCGCCGTCGACAACGGCGCACAGGTTCTCGACGTCACGAACTGGATGTGCACGGACAAGGCATGTCCCGTCATCGTCGGGAATCTCCTCGTTTACCGTGACTCGAACCACATCACGACGAAATACGCCGAATGGTTGACGCCCCTCATTGATGCAGCGGTCACGCCCTACGTCGAAGGGGTTCGCCAGCGAACCAGGGTCTCCTGAGCGATCGTCGCGACGTGGGTGCCGTCGGCACCGTACACATGACCGAACGTGAGACCTCGTCCACCGACGAACGCAGTGCAGGACATTTCGTAGAAGTGCCACTGGTCCGACCGATGCGGACGGTGGAACCAAATCTGATGGTCGAGGCTCGCGCTGAACCGCTGTCCGGCCTCTCCCGCTGCACGGGCCTCGGGCAGTGCAGCGAACACCGCGTCGGTGGGAAGGTCGTCGGAAATGTAGGCGAGCGCACACTGATGTTCGAACTGTGCATTCGACACGTCGGTGGTGACTCGCATCCACGCACCACACCAACCCGTGACATTGCGACGCGAAGGTGGCACGTGGTCACCGTTGATCCATCGCCGGTCGAAGACGTCGCTCCACGATTCGGATTGAAGGTCGTCGGGTTCGAGATTGAGAATTGCGCCCTTCGCCTGCCGAGCAACCACCCGTCGCGTCGCAAAACTACGCCCGTTCCGAATCCGATCGACTTCGTAACGCACGGTCTGGGAATTGTCTCCGCGTTGAATGAAATAGGCGCGTACCGAGTGCACCATGAATTCGGGCTCGACAGTCGCGGCGGCCGCCGACAATGCCTGTGCGACGATGTGGCCACCGTAGAGCCCTCCCCATGGATACGGGTGACCGATACCGACGTAGGTGTCTGGGCCGTGCGCTTCAAGCGCGACCAGGTCGTGGAGATTCACTCGTCCATTGTGTCGGGTCAGGAGACGCGAATGACGACGAGAACCTCGCCGGTCACGTGGCTCTCGACTTCGAAATCACCGGCTTCAGTTGCCGTGAAAGCAAATACCTTTTCCTCCCCGGCCGGAGTTTCGTCGCCACCGAGGTCGAACCCGTGCACGTGAAATTCGTCGTCCGCGTCCGGATTGACGATTGTCAGCTCGACCGACTCTCCGATCGTCAGTTCCTCGACGCGATCGGGTGCTGAGTCGACGCCCACGGTCACGTTGATTCGCGTGATTCCGTCATCGATGCTTGTCGTGGAAGCAGCAAGTGTCGACGCGGTTGACTCACCCGCAGACGCAGCAGTATCCGGCACCGTTTCAACGGAGACGACGGCCTCGGGCGATGAATCGGCTCCGTTGTCGCCACACCCTGCAAGAGCCACCACGAGACCGACAACGCACGCGACTGACCTCGACTTCATGGACGGCATTCAATCAACTGTTGAAGTCGAAGCCGAGGTCCGGAGCCGTCAACATTGGTCGGTAAGGGATGCCGGCCTCGGCAGCCATTGCGGCGCAGGTTCCACCGCGATCGACGATGACGGTGATGAACACCGGCTCGGCACCGAACGCCTTCACCACCTCGACGGCTTCGAACAACGAGGTTCCGCGGGTCACCGTGTCTTCCGTGATCACAACCTTGTCGCCCGGCTGAAGCGCTCCCGCAAGACGGCCCGTCACGCCGTGGTCCTTGGCCTCTTTTCT
>RGCG01000005.1 GCA_009919275.1 Actinomycetota bacterium | reverse complement strand
TGACGACCGACACGCTCCATCAGTCCGACCATGCGCTCGATGACACGGGTCGAGGAATCATCGCCGGAAATCTGGTACGTATCGGGAAAGAGCAATCCTTCGAGTGCAGTTGGTCCGGACACCCCAGGCTGGGGGCCGAAATCGGACACGACGACGCCGGCCGAAGCCTGCTGCAGGAACGTCGAGACATCGAGGCGCGGCACCTTTTCGGCCAGACGATTCGCAACCTGTTCGAGCGTGTAGCCCTCGGGAAACGTGACGTTCACGAATGTCTGAGCCGGAGGGGTGTTCAGCGCACCCATCAGGTTGCCCATGTGATCGCGCAACTTGAGCTGGTAATAGCCGGGCACGAAATCGATGCCGCCTTTGCGGTCGACGTACCAACGAAAGACACCGGCCGACGTGATGAACCCTTCAGCTTCGAGACGTTGTGAGACCGAATCGAGCGTGTCGCCCTCGAGCACGGTGAAGTTCACCGCCGTGCTTGCCTCGCCGGGCGGGTTCACCTGTCGCAGGTACCACCAACCGACCGAGCCGGTCGCCACGACAAGTGCAACGACGACACCAAGTGCAACGCGGACGATCCATTTGTTCGGACGCCGAAAACGCCTTTGCTCGACGAGTTCGTCGTCGGTGGCGGCCTCGACGTGGTCCCATGGGTCGGGCACCCACTCACCTGCGTCTTCGACGGGCTGCCGTCTCCCCTGCAGCGGACCGAACGGATCGGACATTCAGCGGTTGGCTTGTCGGTCGATCCAGGACTGCAACATCACTGCAGCTGCCACTTTGTCGACGACACGACGGCGCGCATCGGCGCGCATCTTCGCCTCGATCAGGGCCCGCTCTGCGGAAACCGTCGTGAGGCGCTCGTCGTATGTTTCGACCGGCACGTTCACCACCGTAGCCAGCCGTTCGGCTTCGGCGACGGCAGATTTGGCGGCCCTGCCCATCGATCCGTCGAGGGACAGCGGTAGCCCGACGACGATGCGCTCGCACTCCTCTTCTTCGACCAGTTTTGCAATTGCCGCATGGTCGCGACGCTCGCTGCCGCTGCGCTGCAACACACTGAAAGGTGTCGCAATGAGACCGCTTCGGTCGCTGACCGCGATACCGACGCGTTTGGATCCAAGGTCGAGTCCGAGCACGCGACCGACGCGAACCCGGTCTGCACCGTTGCCGGCACTCTCCTGGTTGCTCGCGTCGAATTCCGCCATCGAATTCAGCTGAGGACCGCCCTCACGGCCTCTTCGGCGAGTCGAAGTGCATCGGCAAGACCCTCGGGGTTCTTTCCTCCGGCCGTGGCGACATCGCCCTTGCCACCGCCCCCGCCGCCGACCGCCTTGGCCGCGGCTGCGATGAGCGGACCCGCGCCGCCTTGGACGCCGACACCGGTTGCGCCAACGAGCGATACTCCTCCGGAGTCGGTGATACCCGCGAGCACGACGGCCCGAACGCCCTCGACGGCCCGCACTGCGAGCGCAAGATCGCGCAGTTCGCCGGGCGACAGCCCGTCGACGCGCGAGACGACTCCCCCGTTCGCGGCCGACCCGGCGATTTCCTGCGCCCGCGCGGCCGCGACTCGTGCACGAAGAGCCTTGATCTCGTCGTTTGCCGCCTTCAGTTCCTCGATCTTGCGGACGACCGCCGATTCGAGGGCGTCTGCGGGCGCCCCCAAAAGCCCCGCCGCGCGCGCCATCGTGCGGGCCTGCTGCTGCATGTGCGCGACGGAGGCCTCGCCGACCACTGCCTCGATACGGCGCAGGTTCGAACCGATGGAGCTTTCGCCGACGATCTTGATGGCCCCAATGTCGCCCGTCGCCGCTACGTGGGTGCCGCCACACAGTTCGAACGAACGTCCGGCGCGCAAGACGCGAACGGTGTCGCCGTATTTGTCACCGAAGAACGCAATCGCTCCGGCGGCAGTCGCCTCGTCTTTCGAGGTTTCGTAGGCCTGCACGCCCGAGTTGGCGAGCACCTCGTTGTTTGCGAGGCGCTCGACTTCGAGAAGCTCGTCATCGGTGACGGCAGCGAAGTGACTGAAGTCGAACCTCAATCTGTCGTCTTCAACCAACGAACCGGCCTGCTTCACATGGTCGCCCAGCACGTTGCGCAGCGCCCAGTGGAGCACATGAGTTGCCGTGTGGTGACGCCGAATGCGAGAGCGTCTTTCGTTGTCGATCCGAGCGGTCACGGTTTCGCCGACCCGGGGCAATCCACGGACGGGACGACAGACGTGCCGGCGCAGGCCCGGCAATGCGAACGTCGTGTCGATGACATCAAGTTCAAGCGAGTCGGAACGCAACGATCCGGTGTCACCCACCTGACCGCCGCTTTCGGCATAGAACGGCGTGACGTCGAGAAACACCTCGAAGGTTCCGTCGTCGTCGCCGTCGAGGACCGCAACAATCCTCGCGAGATTCTCGGTGTCGGAGTATCCGGTGAAGGTGGTGACGCCGGCCGAGTCGAGGACGATGCGGTACTGCGTCATCTTCTCGTCGGAAATCTGGCCACCCTTTCGAGCCTGCTTTGCTCGCTCTCGTTGACCCGACATCTCGCGCTCGAAACCGTCGAGGTCGACATCGACCGATCGCTCGGAGGCGATCTCCTGGGTGAGTTCGAGCGGAAAACCGTACGTGTCGTGGAGGAGAAACGCAGCTTCACCCGAGAGCCGTCCGCTGCTGCGGTCGAGTTCGGCATCGAGAATCTGCGTGCCCGTCTTCAGGGTCTGACGGAAACGTTCTTCTTCGCGTGTCAGAACATCGACGATGAAGTCGCGGTTCTTTGTCAGGTCGGGATACGCCTTTTCCATGACGTCAATGGCCGTCGACACCAGCGTGGGCATGACCAGCTTCTCGGTTCCGAGAAGATACGCGTGCCTGACCGCACGACGAATGATTCGCCGCAGCACGTAACCGCGATTCTCGTTTGACGGAAAGACCCCATCGTTCACGAGCATCGTCGACGACCGCGCGTGCTCGGCGAGCACCCTGAGGCTGAAGCTCGCACGGTCGTCGTAGTCCGCAACGCGGTACGGCCGGCCGGTGACGGACTGCGCGGTCTCGATGAGGGGAAACAGCACGTCGCTCTCCCACACCGAATCCTTGCCCTGCATGAGTGTGACGATGCGCTCGAGACCCGCTCCGGTGTCGATCGAAGGCTTGGGCAGCAACGTGCGCGACCCGTCGGGTGCCTGGTTGTACTGCATGAAAACGAGGTTCCAGAACTCGAGGAAGCGGTCACCACGCGGATCGTTCAATGGGCCGCCATCGGGCCCGAAATCGGGGCCACGATCGATGTGAATCTCGGAGCACGGACCACATGGACCCGTCTCGCCCATCTGCCAGAAGTTGTCCTTGTCACCCAGGCGCTGAATACGGCTCATCGGCACGCCGACTTTTTCGTGCCAGATCGCTTCGGCTTCGTCATCGCTTTCGTGGACGGTGATCCACAGTTGATCACCGTCGAATCCGAAGATTTCGGTGACGAGGTTCCACGACCACGGGATGGCGTCTTCCTTGAAGTAGTCACCGAAACTGAAGTTGCCGAGCATCTCGAAAAAGACGAGGTGCCGCTTTGTGCGACCAACGTCGTCGAGATCGTTGTGCTTGCCGCCCGCACGCGCACACTTCTGCACCGTGACGGCGCGCGAATAGGGCGGAACCTCGTCGCCGACGAAGTATGGCTTGAACGGCACCATGCCGGCGACGGTGAAGAGAACGGTCGGATCGTGGGGAATCAGGCTGGCTGATTCGACGCGAGTGTGGCCGCGCTCCGCGAAGAACGAGCGGAATGCTTCACGTACCTCGTCGGCAGTGCGGGGGCGTTGCGGCGATGACATCGGCGGACAGCCTAAGACAGTTCGTGTTCGCGGGCCCGCATCGCCGCCTTGCCCTCGGCGACGGCATCGGTGACCCGGTGCTTCACACGCTGGGCCACCTTGACGGGCGTGATGGATGTCGCCGCCGCACGGACGCGACGCTTTGCATACCCACCGCCGACGAGCGCGACGACGAATCCCATGAGGAACCATGTGAGCCGACGCATGGCGACACGCTACCGACGGCGACGCAGAACCGAAAATGCCCGGCGCGTTCCCGTGGCTGCCGCCGCCACTTTGATGACAGGCGCCGACAAAACGGTGCGGGCCACGCGGGACGTATCGGCCACCGCTTCGCTGATCGACTCGGCCGAACCAAGCACTTTGTCAAAACGCTTCAGGTCGCCACGGGCTGCATCGATGATGTCGCGGGTTTCTCGCGCCGCATCGCGCAGCTCGTTCACCATCGGCAGCATTTCGGCCTCGATCAGCTCGAGGTCGGAACGAAGATCTGCGAGGGCTACAAGAACCCTGTAGAGAACGAGGACCAAAGCGGCAAACGCAACCGCGCAGAGAACGAGCACCACCACGAGCGCGGTGTTGGTTCCGGAGTCCGCGGCGAACATGTCAATCACGGTAGTAGGTGCGATCGCGAAGCTCATCGGGCAGGTAGTCCCTCGCCTTTGCCGACGGGTTGTCGCTCGAGGCGACATGTGGCGACACGTATCCGGTGCCGTGGCCGAGTTTTTCGGCCCCCGAATAGTGGGCGTCGCGGAGAAATGTCGGTACTGCACCAATGTCGCCTCGGCGGACATCGTCCATCGCCGTCCAGATCGCCATCGAGGTGGAGTTGCTCTTCGGAGCCAGACAGAGATGAATCGTCGCTTGCGCGAGGTTCAACTGCGCCTCGGGCATACCCACGAAATCAACCGCCTGCGCACACGCGGTTGCGACGACCAGCGACGTCGGATCGGCCATCCCAATGTCCTCGCTTGCGAGAATGACCAACCGACGGGCAATGAAACGCGGGTCCTCTCCAGCGACGAGCATGCGCGCCAACCAATGAATGGCGGCATCGACACTGGACCCTCGCACGCTCTTGATGAAGGCCGAGACAACGTCGTAATGATCGTCGCGACCATAACGAAGAGCGCTCGAGCTGATGGCGGCTTCGACGTCGGCGACCGCGACCAACGCGGTGTCCGTCTCCTTTGTTCGGGAGCGGGCGAGTGCGCATGCAACCTCGAGCGACGTGAGGATCTGTCGACCGTCGCCCTGCGCAACCGACAACAAGTGAGCCAACGCGAGGGGATCGATGGACATTCCTTCGGCGTCGAGCCCGCGGGCAACGAGTACAGCAAGGTCTTCTCTCGAGAGCGGCTCGAGGCGGAAAAGCGTCGACCGACTGAGAAGCGGTGCATTGACCTCGAAATACGGGTTCTCCGTCGTTGCACCAATGAGCACGATGGTGCCGTCTTCGACTGCCGGAAGGAGCGCGTCCTGCTGGGAGGTGTTGAAGCGGTGAATCTCGTCGATGAAGACAATGGTGCGACGACCATGCTGGCCGAGCCGATCGCGTGCCGCTCCGAGTGCCTCACGGAGATCCTTGACACCCGACGTCACGGCAGAGAGGCGAACAAACTCCGCCTTGGTCGTTGCCGCGACAACTTCCGCAAGGGTGGTCTTGCCGGTGCCCGGTGGCCCCCAGAACACGACCGATGTGAGGCGATCGGTTTCCACCAGTGCACGCAACGGTCCGTCGGGCCCGACGAGATGCCGTTGACCAACGACCTCGTCGATGTGACGTGGTCGCAACCTCGCCGCGAGAGGCGCCTGCCGGCGCAACTGCTCGTTCACCGAGGCGGAAAAGAGATCGTCGGCCGTGATGCCCTACTTGGTTGCGGGTGGCAGGACGCGAATGCCGAGTTCGGCCAGTTGCGCTGGGTCGACCTTCGTCGGAGCGTTCGTCATCGGATCGAGCCCTGATTGGGTTTTTGGAAAGGCGATGACTTCCCGAATGTTTTCTTCTCCTGCGAGGATCGCCGTCAGACGGTCGATACCGAATGCGAAACCCCCGTGGGGCGGCGCACCGTAGCGGAACGGCTGGAGGAAAAAACCGAAACGTCGGTCGGCTTCCTCGTCGCTGATGCCGAGTTTGTTGAAGACAGTGCGCTGCATGGCGGGGTCGTGGATTCGAATGGACCCCGAGCCGAGTTCCCATCCGTTCAAAACGAGGTCGTATGCCAATGCGCGCACGCGCAACGGATCGGTGTCGAGGAACGGGATGTCGTCGGGATGCGGATGACAGAAGGGGTGGTGACCGGGACGCGGCTTGCCCGTCGACGGGTCCAGCCCGACGAACAACGGGAACTCGACGACCCACACGTAGCGGTATGGACCTTCGTGCACGGGCGGACGGCCGATGTCGTTGCGCAACTGACCGAGCACCTCGCAGGTGGTCGCCCACTCGTCGGCGACGATCAGAATCATGTCCCCCGCAACCGCACCGAACCGCGCGATGATCTCCGCGGTCTCCGGGGCCGAGATGAACTTGGCGACGGGTGATTCAAACGAGCCGTCGGCGGTCACTTTCAGCCAGACCAATCCCTTCGCACCGAGCTGCTTGGCACGATCGGTGATGGCGTCGAGACGACCGCGACCCCACGCCGCTTGTTCCGGGTACGTCGCCGCATCGACACGGATTCCCTTGATGGCGGCAGCCGACGCAAACGCCTTGAACTCGGTCGTCGCAAAGACATCGGTCAGTTCGACCAGCTCCATGCCGAAGCGAAGGTCGGGCTTGTCGACACCGAAGCGTTCCATGGCCTCGCGCCACGTGATTTGTTCAATGGCCGGCACGTCTTCGCCGGTGGCGGCTTTGGCCGCGGCAGTGACTGCACGACCGATGGCCGCCAGAACGTCGGGCTGGGTGACGAAGCTCATCTCGGCGTCAAGCTGCATGAATTCGTATTGACGGTCGGCGCGCAGGTCTTCGTCGCGCAGACACCGCGCGATCTGGTAGTAACGGTCGACACCCGCCACCATCAGCAACTGCTTCCAGAGCTGCGGTGACTGCGGCAACGCGTAGAAGGAACCCGGCTCTTTGCGCGAGGGAACCAAGAACTCGCGGGCACCCTCGGGTGTCGATGGCATGAGGAACGGCGTCTCGACTTCCACGAAACCCTGATCTTCCATCGCCCGGCGGATTGCAGAGTTGATTCTCGCGCGCAACCGGACATTTCGCTGCATGCGCTCACGACGGATGTCGATGTAGCGGTGGCGCAATCGTACGTTCTCGTCAACGTCGTCGGCACGTGAGTCGACGGGAAACGGCGGAGGTTCGGCAACGTTGAGCACTTCGACACGGCAATCACCGATTTCGACCTCGCCGGTCGGCAGGGTGTCGTTTGATGTGCCTTCGGGTCGTTGACGAACGACTCCGGTCACGCGCACGACGTACTCCGACCGGACGTCGACGGTGCGATCAACGACGCACTGGATGACGCCCGAGTGGTCGCGAATGTCGAAGAACGCGAGGTGCTCGCCGTGTTCGCGGCGCCGAGCCAGCCAACCGCACACCGAGACCGTCGAACCAATGTGGGTCGTACGCAGTTCACCACACAGGTGGGTTCGCAGGGAGGTGGCGGAGTTGGTCATCACTTGGCTTTCTTCACAATGTCGGCAACGGTCACAACGACCTGATCGAGGGGGCATTCGGACTGTTCGCCACCGTCCATCGGACGCACGGTTGCAATGCCGCGGGCGAGTTCGTCCTCGCCGATGATAACGGCGACGGCCGCTCGACTCTTGTTTGCCGACTTCATCTGAGACTTCATGCTCTTCGAACCGAAAGCGCGGTCGGCGCGCAAGCCAGCGGCGCGAAGTTCGGTGGTCAAAAGAAGCGCTGAACGCCCACCCGTTGTATCGACAACGAAGACATCGGTACCCGATGAATCGACCTGAAACACCGATTCGGCGTCGCAAGCGAGCAGCGTGCGATCGAGTCCGATCGCGAATCCGATCCCCGGAGTTGCTTCGCCGCCAAGGTCCTCGACGAGTCCGTCGTAACGCCCGCCTCCACCGACTGCGGTTTGCGCGGCCTCGAGGGCTGTGGACACGAACTCAAAGGTCGTGCTGCGGTAGTAATCGAGCCCCCGAACGAGCCGGTCGTTCACCACGAAGTCGATCCCGAGGAGGGACAGGCCCTCTTGAACCGCAGCAAAGTGTGCTGCAGCGGTGGGGCTGAAGAATTCGCTGATCGACGGCGCCTGGGCGATGACCTCGCGATCCTCGGCCCGTTTCGAGTCGAGAACACGCAACGGATTTCGCTCGAGGGTCGCGCGACTCTCCTTGGTGAGGTCGATCTCGTGCGCCCGAAAATACGACTCGAGTGCTGCGACGTAACGCGCACGGTCACCGGTGTCACCGAGGGAGTTGACGTGCAATTCGACATTGCGGAGACCGAGGGCCCGATAAAAGCCGTGAGCGAGGGCGATCACCTCGACGTCGAGCAACGGGTCGTCGACGCCGAGAACTTCGATGCCAACCTGATCGAACTGGCGGTACCTACCCTGCTGGGCCTTCTCGTAACGGAAATTGGGGCCCGAATACCAAACCTTCCACGGCTGGTTCGGGTGGTGCTGAACGAACGCCCGGCACACGCCTGCGGTCTGCTCGGGCCGCAGCGCGACGTGCCGTCCCCCTTTGTCGACGAAGTCGTACATCTCCTTTGTGACGACATCGGTCGCGTCGCCGAGCCGTTGGAAGACCCCGAGGTCCTCGAACATCGGCAGGATGATTTGTTCGTAACCCGCCGACTCAACCACCCCGGCAAAGACCTCGACGAACAGTCGCCAGCGAGCCGCGTCGGGCGGCAGAATGTCGCGCGTTCCCGGCGTCGTCTGGAATTCAGGCACGCTGGCAGGCTAGTCGTCGGCCTGAGCGTTCGGCCCTGAATTGCCGGGCTCTCCTGCACTGCGAACCTCGAAAACGGCATCGATGTTCTTGATGGTTCGCATCACCGCGTCGAGATGTCCCGCATTCGCCAACTCGAAGTCGAACCGCATGCGGGCGACGCGGTCTGCGCCGGTGACGGTCGAACAGGCGACGATGTTCACATGCTGGTCGGACAGTGCGTTGGCCACGTCACGCAACAGGCGCGTGCGGTCGAGTGCCGCCACCTCGACCGATGCACGGAAGGTGGCTGCTCCCCCACTTTCAACCCACTCGACGTCAACGATCCGATTCGCCGGATGCCGAACGAGCGATGCCGCCTCGGGACAATCGGCCCGGTGCACCGCAACCCCCCGCTCTTTGGTGAGGAACCCGGTCACCTCGTCGCCCGGCGAAGGCGTGCAACACGTCGACAACCGCACGATCACGTCGTCGGTGCCTTCGACACGGATGGTGCCGCCGCCCGGTCGCCGCGGACGATCGATGCGCAGACCTCCGGCCATGTGTTCGGGATGGTCTTCACCGCTCAAGGTCTCGATCACTCGCCGCGCCACATCGGACGACAAAACGGTTCCCTCGCCGATTTCGGCGAGGAACGAGTCGATCTCCTTGTGGCCGTGCTCGTCGATGACGGCGGCGAGCGCATCGGATGCCCAGATTCCCCCGAGAGCGAGCCCCGCGCGACGAAACGCCGCGGTGAGCTCGTCCCGGCCCGTTTCGATCATCTCTTCGCGGTGTTCACGCGAGAACCATTGACGGATCTTGTTCCGGGCGCGTGGGCTTGCGACGAATTCGAGCCAATCGCGCGACGGTCCGGCATCGGTGTTCTTCGCCGTGAAGATCTCGCAAGTGTCACCCGAACGCAGCAGATGGTTCAGTGTGACGAGGCGACCGTTCACCTTTGCTCCGACGCATGCGTGTCCCACTTCGGTGTGCACCGCATAGGCGAAGTCGACCGCTGTCGAGTCGAGCGGAAGTGGGATGACATCGCCCTTCGGCGTGAAGACGAAGAGCTCGTCTTGAACGAGGTCGGCCTTCAAGCCCTCCATGAACTGCGTCGGATCGAGGATGTCGGCCTGCGTCTCGATGATTCGGTTCAGCCAATCGATGTCACCCGGCACCGAACCGTCCTTGTACGAGTAATGCGCCGCCACACCCCACTCGGCCCGATTGTGCATTTCACGGGTCCGGATCTGCACTTCGAGCGGCTTGCCCTCGGGGCCGATCACCGTGGTGTGCAGCGATTGGTAGAGGTTGAACTTGGGCATCGCGATGTAGTCCTTGAAACGCCCGACGACGGGCTTCCAACGACCGTGGATGCAGCCCAGCGCGGCATAACAGTCCTTCACCGAGTCGACGATGATTCGGATGGCGACGAGGTCGAATATCTCGTCGAACTCTCGCCCCTTCTCGACCATCTTTTCGTAGATGCTCCACAGGTGTTTACCGCGTCCGGTGACGTCAGCGCGCACGTTCAACTCGCCTAGGCGCGACTGCACTTCGGCGATCGTTTTTGCGAGATACACGTCTCGCTCGGGTGAACGTGTCGCGACCAGGTGATCGAGTTCGGCGAAACGCTTCGGATAGATCGCCGAGAACGACAGGTCCTCGAGTTGTTGCTTGATCTCCTGCATCCCCAGGCGGTGTGCGAGCGGTGCGTAGATGTCGAGGGTCTCGTGGGCTATGCGCTGCTGTTTCTCGACCGGCATACCCGCGATGGTGCGCATGTTGTGCAGGCGATCAGCCAGCTTGATGACGAGCACGCGAATGTCTTTCGCCATGGCGACGAGCATCTTGCGCATCGTGGCAGCCTGCTGCGCCTCTTTCGAGTCGAATTGCAACCGCTCGAGTTTGGTGACACCGTCGACGATCGATGCGACTTCGGCGCCGAATTCGGTTTCGACTTCGTCGAGGGTTATCTCGGTGTCTTCGACCGCATCGTGGAGCAACGCCGCCACCAACGACGTGTCGTCGAGTCCGATGTCTGCAACGATCTTCGCAACCGCGATGGGGTGGTTGATGTACGACTCACCACTTCCCCGCACCTGGTGTTGATGCGCGCGACGCGCGGTGAGGTACGCCCGGTTGATCAGGGAAACGGACGCCTTCGGATGACGCGACCTGTAGGCCGCCAACAGCGGAGCAAGTTCGTCGCTCGGCGCGGCCGCCTGCCGCCTCCAGGGAAGAACGCGGTCACCGGTCGCCATGGTTC
This sequence comes from Actinomycetota bacterium, assembly GCA_009919275.1. GTDB lineage: Bacteria > Actinomycetota > Acidimicrobiia > Acidimicrobiales > Ilumatobacteraceae > F1-20-MAGs119. The sequence continues at coordinate 43,295 of RGCG01000005.1, read as the reverse complement.
CCCGTTAGTACGTGATCACCGATGAGACGGAGTGACCAGACAACGTTTGGCGACCACCGAGCGCGGGCAGTTCGACCAGGAAAACGAGTCCCGCAACCGTTGCCCCGAGACCCTCGACCAGCCGGACCGCCGCCTTGGCCGTGCCTCCGGTTGCCAGGACGTCGTCGACGATGACAACCGATTCGCCGGGCTTCAGCGCGTCACGGTGGATCTCGAGCTGGTCTGTTCCGTATTCGAGCGAATACTCCTCGCGGACCACGGCCCACGGCAACTTGCCCGCCTTGCGAACGGGAATGAAACCGGCGTTCAGATGGAACGCAACGGGCGCAGCCATGATGAAACCACGTGCCTCGATACCGATGACCTTGTCGACGCGCTTGCCGTGCGTGAGGCCCACGATTGCGTTGACGGCCGCGTCGTAACCGACGGGGTCGGCGAGCAACGGCGTGATGTCGCGGAACATGACCCCCGGCGTGGGGACATCGGGGATGTCACGGATGAGACGCTGAAGGTCGGACGCAGACACTGCAACTACCTTTTACGCTTCTTGCGCGGCCGTGGCGGATGCGACAGCGCTGCAGCGGCTCGCTCGGCGGCGGTTCCGACCAACTCGAGCTCGGGACGCTCGACGGCATCGCCGTCGTCCCGTACCGTGGCTTTGGCCGACCGACGCGACACCGGCGCGCCGGTTGTGGCCAGGCGCGCCATGTCGGCCCCAAGCGACATCTGCCCGACGAGCGGACGATATTTCGGTTCGCGCTCCTTCATGATCGTGAGGAGGGGCGTCGCGATGAAGATCGACGAGTAGGCACCGGTGAGCAGACCGACGAACAACGCAAGTGCAAATTCCTGAAGCGCGACCGCTCCGAACACGCCGGCACCGAGAACCAAGAGCGACAGCACGGGCAGGACGGCGGCAAAGGACGTGTTGAGCGAGCGCATGAGAACCTGGTTCATGGACACGTTCGTGATGTCGGCATACGAGACCCGTTGTGCCGCATAGCGATCGGCATTGTCCTTGACCTTGTCGAACACGACGATGGTGTCGTACAGCGAAAAGCCGAGAATCGTGAGGAAGGCAATGACGGTTGCCGGCGTGACCTCGAAACCCAGCAATTTGGCGGCGAGGTCGGCCTGCACCGCGTCTCGGACTTCCAATGTCTGCTCGCCAACCTGAATGCGAATGCGTTCCCCGTCACCACTGCCGAGGGTCTGGATCTTTGCGTTCGCCGTCTCGACATCGTTCGATTCGAGCACCTCACGGGCGGACTCGATGGTGAGTTCCTTTGTTGCGGGCGCTTCCCACGCCACGCCACCCTTGAAGTCGATGCCCAGGTTCAGTCCCTGAAAAAGAAGAGAGACGACGGTGATGACGAGGAGAGCGATCGAAACACCGAATCCCCACCAGCGTCGACCCGAGAAGTCGATCGTGGTTTCACCGTTGTAGAGACGACGCCAACGCATGTCGCAGAGGGTCGAGAGCCCGAGGAAGAAGGCAAAACCGCGCACGGATCCGACCGTGAGGAACCACAGAACCAACGCGCCGAGCAACGACACTGTGTCGGCGGCGAGAATGGTGCGCCAGGCGGACTCGAAGCTGCGTGTTGCGGAATTTCGCAGCGTGCGACCCGCGAGCACATCGTCCTTCAGTTTTTCGAAGAAGACGACGTACGAGTCGACGGTGACACCGATCGAAACGATGATGCCGGTGACGCCCGACAATGAAAGTGCGAGTCCGTTGCGCTCGGAGAGCCACGAGATGGTGCTCCACTGCAACATTGCCGACACCGCAAGACCACCAAGAACCACGAAGGCGAGGCGGCGGTAGTAGAAAACGAGGAACAAAAGGACCAAGGCGACGCCGACGAGGCCCGACACGAGAGCCGCGTCGAGCGAATCCTGCCCGAGCGTTGCCGACACCGTTTGCGCGGTCGGTGCGCTGAAGCGGACGGGCACGGCACCGAACTCAAGAATCTTTGCGAGGTCACGGGCCTCGCTCTCGGAGAAATTGCCCGAAATTTGGACGCTCCCCGAGAAGTTGTTGGTCTGCACGACCGGCGCCGAGATGACCTCGCCGTCGAGCACGATTGCGATCTGACCGGTTGGACAGGTTTGCGACTTGCTGAAGCACTCGTTTGCAAGTGCGTTCCAGCGCCCCTCTCCTTCGGAACCGTCCTTCAACCCGACGTTCACGACCCAGCCACCCGCGCTGATTTGCGCCGCGGCGTCGTTCTTGAAGACCTGACCGTCGGCGCCGGCGGGACCCGCGTAGTAGACGAAGCCGTCGCGGCCGTTCAAGAACGCGATCTTGTCGGGTTCGTTGGTGAGTGAGATGTCGGGCGTAGCGGGCGCAACCGTCGTCGTGGTGACGTCGCCCGTTGCGAGGAGAATGTCGCCGGTGGTGGTTGACGTGACGTCGACCGGTGCTTCAGCAAGCGTTGTGGGGGCAAGCGTTGTGGGCGACGTTTCAGCGAGCGAGGTCGAGGAGGACTCGACAAGCGAAGTGGATGTGGCCGCGCTAGCAAACCGCAGGCCGCTGCCGGGCGCGGGCACCGTCGTGGCGACGGCGGTCGTCGATGTCGCTCCGGCCACGGTCGTCGCAGTGGCACCGGGTGTCGTGGTTGACGTCGCGCCGACCACGGTGGTCGACGAAGGGTTCTCGTTTGGTACTCCGGACTGCAGAACCGGTCGCATCAGCACCTCGCCCGTACGACCAACGATGTCGAGTGCCCGCTTTTGGTCTTTCACACCAGGCAGGTTGACGACCACCGTGTCGCCTTGGCGGATGATTTCGGGTTCGGCGACACCGATCGAGTCGACGCGCTGGCGGATGATTTCGACGGCGACCGACAACGCCTCGGCGTCGTAGTCGCCCTGGGGCTCGAGCGTCACCGACGCCCCACCCTGGAGGTCGAGACCGAGGGACGGACGGTTACCGGCGATCAGGTTGGCCGAGAGGGCCCCAACCGCGACGAGAACGATGCCGACGAGAGAGAATACGAGGCGACGACGCACGGATACCGATTACTTCTTGTCGTCTTTTTCGTCGGCCGCGGGTTCCGAGGCCGCTGCGGATGACGCATTCACCCGGCGCGAGATCGCACTGCGCATGACGCGGATCTCGACGTTCTCCGCGATTTCGATCCAAGCGACGTCTCCTGCCTGGTCTTCCTTGTCGAACCCCGTGATGAATCCGACGATCCCCGAAGCGGTCTGCACCTCGTCACCCTCGGCAAGGGCGCGGTTCAATGCCTGGGCGTCACGGGTGCGACGACGCTGCGGACGAATGAGGAGGAAGTACATGGCCACGAAGATGAGGCCGAAAAAGAACAACTGAAAAATCGCCGCGCCGCCGCCGGACGACGAATCTTCCGCTGCGATGAGACCGAGGGGGCTTGAGAACATGGGGGAAAGCGTAGCCAGTGCTACCCCCAGACCCCCAGTACGCGGTCTCGCAACACCGGAAAAGTGCCATCAAAGATCGCAGTTCGCATCGACGCCATCAACGAAATGGTCCATGCGACGTTGTGATACGACACGAGTCGCGCCGCCGTGGGTTCTCCCGTCTGGAAGAGGTGCCGGATGTACGACCGACTGTGACGACGGCAGACGGCGCAGCCGCACGAGGAATCGAGTGGGGATTCATCCCTGGCGTGACGGAGGTTCTTCATGTGCACCTTGCCCTCGGACGTGAGTGCCGTGCCGTGGCGACCCAGTCGGGTCTGGAGCACGCAGTCGAACTGGTCGACACCCAGCGCCACGGCCTCGACGAGAGACGCCGGGTCGCCGACTCCCATGAGGTAGCGCGGGCGATTTTCCGGCAGGTGGGCCGTCGCTGCGGCCAACGCGGGAATCATCTCGGCGCGGGTTTCACCCACCGACAATCCCCCGATGCCGTATCCGTCGAAATCGAGACCCGCCGTATGAAGCGCGCTCTTCTCGCGCAACTCGGGTGAGATTCCTCCTTGGACGATTCCGAACAGCGATTGGTCGACGCGCGAGTGATGTTCGCGCGCACGCTCGGCCCACTCGCCGGTCCGACGCAGGGCAAGGTTGATGACCTCGGGTGGTGACGGCAGGGCCGGACACACGTCGAGCACCATCTGGATGTCGGCTCCGAGCAACTGCTGGACTTCGACTGCGCGTTCGGGAGTGAACCGCACCATCTCACCGTCGTAGGTGGACTTGAAGGTCACGCCGTCATCGTCGATCTTCGGGCCGAGCGAAAAGACCTGGAAGCCACCCGAATCGGTGAGCGTGAGACCGTCCCACCCGGCAAACTTGCCGAGACCCCCCATTTCGGCAATCAGTTCGGCTCCCGGCCTCAACATGAGGTGGTACGTGTTTCCGAGGACGATCCGCGCGCCGACGGAGTGATAATCGTCGGCACTGAGGTACCGAATCGCTCCACGGGTTCCGACCGGCATGAAACAAGGGGTCAGATACTCGCCACGTGCGGTCGTCGCACGACCTGCTCGCGCCCGACCAACCGACGCCTCAACGGTGAACTCGACGGGGAACATCGCGACTACAGCTCTTGCCGGGCGAGGAGCATCGCGTCTCCGAACGACAGGAACCGGTACTTCTCGCGCACAGCCTCAGCGTAGATGTCACGCCAGGATTCACCGACGAAAGACGAGATCATGAGCAGAAGCGTCGTCCGTGGCATGTGGAAATTCGTCATCATGAGATCGACCATCTTCCAGCGGAAACCCGGGGTGATGAAGAGGTCGGTGCGTCCCTCGAGCCGACCGGTCGCAGCAACGGACTCGAGCGCACGACACGAAGTCGTGCCGACGGCAATCACCCGGCGTGCCTGCTTGGCGGCCTCCCACGTTGATTCGGGCACGCTGTATCGCTCGGTGTGGATGCGGTGACGGAGTGGATCTTCTTCTTCGACGGGTTTGAACGTGTCGAGTCCCACCACCAACTCGACCGGCGCGAAACGCGCGCCACGGTTCTCGATGGCTGCCATCAACTCGGGTGTGAAGTGAAGGCCGGCGGTCGGGGCCGCCGCGGATGCCTCGCGCTTCGAATACACCGTTTGGTAACGCTCGCGATTGTCGAGCGGTGCCGTTATGTAGGGCGGCAAGGGCACGGTTCCCACCGATCCGATCGCCGCGCGTCGATCGCTCGCAGCATCACCCCGCACGATCCTGACAACGAAGGTGTCCCCCGACTCGGTGCGGCCCTCGATCTCGGCAAACGGTTGATCGTCGTCGGCAAACAGCACCTCGCCGGCACGCATTTTACGACCGGGACGCACGAGCGCTTCCCATCGTTCATCGACTTCATCGCGCGACTCGAGCAAGAGCACCTCGACACGCCCACCCGACAGTCGCCGCAGGTCGAGTCGGGCGGGCAGAACCCTGGTCTCGTTGACGACGAGCAGATCGCCCTCGCCAACGTGGTCGACGAGGTCGGTGACGCGTCGATGTTCGATTCCGCCGAGTGCAACGAGGAGTCGCGCCGAGTCGCGCGGCTCGACGGGATGTTGGGCGATCAACTCCTCGGGAAGGTGGTAATCGATGTCGGAGAGCTGCACGCCGTCAGGCTACGGGTGGCATGCCGAGGTGCTCGTAGGCCGCAGGTAGCGCGATGCGCCCGCGCGGCGTGCGCGAGATGAATCCCTGTTGGATCAGGAATGGTTCGTACACGTCTTCGACCGTTTCGGGCTGCTCACTGACGGCGATCGCAAGCGTTGTGAGCCCGACGGGGCCGCCACCGAATTGTCGGCACAGTGCGGAGAGAACGGCGCGGTCGACCTTGTCGAGTCCACGTTCATCGACGCCGAAGACCGCCAACGCCTCGACGGCCGTCGCCTCATCGACGACACCCTTGCCGTGCACCTCGGCAAAGTCACGCACACGGCGCAGGAGTCTGTTGGCGATGCGTGGCGTTCCACGGCTCCGGCGTGCGATTTGAACGGCACCGGCTCGATCGGCGGGAATTCCGAGGATCGCGGCGGCGCGCACGACGATGGCGCAGAGCTCGTCTTCGTCGTAGAAGTCGAGTCGGCTGACAAGCCCGAATCGATCGCGCAGCGGACCCGTGATCATTCCCGTCCGCGTGGTCGCGCCGACGAGGGTGAACTGTGGCAAGGAGAGCCGGATCGATGAAGCAGCGGGCCCTTTTCCGACGACGATGTCGATCTGGAAATCCTCCATGGCCGGATAGAGGATCTCTTCGACGGGTCGTGAGAGCCGGTGGATCTCGTCGATGAAAAGAACGTCGCGCTCGCCCAACTTGGTGAGGATTGCCGCAAGATCACCGGCGCGTTCGAGGGCCGGTCCCGAGGTCACGTGCAACTGAACACCCATCTCTTGGGCGATGATGCCCGCCATCGTCGTCTTCCCCAGTCCCGGCGGGCCGGCGAGTAGGACGTGGTCAGTCGCCTGACCGCGCTGACGGGCCGCGGTGAGCACGATGCCGAGATGCTCTTTCAGCTCACGCTGGCCGATGAAGTCATCGAGGAGTCTTGGCCGCAAACCGTGCTCGTCGGATTCACCGCTGGCCAATTCGCCGGACACGAGTGCCTCGCCGGTTGGGTTCTTGTCGATGAATTCGTCACGCACGACGCGCCCCCAGAATTGCGAGCGCATCGCGCAACATCTGGTCGAGCGCGGCGCCGTCGGCCGGCGACAGCTCAGACATCACGTCACGGATTTCGTCGTTGCCGTATCCGAGACCGAGCAATGCTTCGCGCAGGTCTGCAACCGGCGAGGAACGCCCGACACTCTCGCCCGAAACTGTGGAACCGTGTGCCGGCGATGTGTCGAATGCATCGAACTTGCCGCGCAATTCGACGAGAAGTCGCTCAGCCGTCTTCTTGCCGACGCCGGGGACCATCGTGAGCGCCCCGAGGTCGGAGGTGATGATGATGTGGTGCAAGCCGCGCGGCGAATGCGTGCCGAGTATCGCCAACGCCATTGCCGGTCCGATTCCGTGTGCACCAAGCAGGATGTTGAAGCATTCCCGTTCATCGCGGCCTGTGAAGCCATAGAGGGTTTGCGCGTCTTCGCGAATGTGGTGGTGCACGTAGAGGAAACACGAGGTTGTCGGTTCGAGTTCGGCGAACACGCGGGGGGTGACGGTGACGAGATAGCCGACCCCCGCAACCTCGACAAGAACGGTCGACGGCACGATGCGCTCGATCACGGTGCCGCGCAGCGATCCGATCATCGCCGACCCGCCGCTACGGACGCCGCCAGGAGACCGGGCGACATCGCGAGGTGACACAATGCGATTGCGGCTGCGTCTGCCGCATCCGGAGGCTTCGGGACATCGGCAAGTCCGAGCCGCATCTGGACCATCCGTTGGACCTGGCCCTTGTCGGCTGCTCCCCAACCGGCGACGGTGTCTTTCACTTGGCTGGGCGTGTACTCGGCGACGATGCAGCCGCGCCGTGCTGCGGCAGCGAGCACGACACCACTCGCCTGTGCAACGCCGATCGCCGTGCGCACGTTGTTCTGGAAGAACACTCGCTCGACGGCGACCGCCGTCGGGCTGAACTCGTCGAGCAGCGACTCGATGTCGGCGGCGAGATCTGCAAGGCGTTGCGGCGTCTCGTCGGCTCGGTCGGTTCGTAGCACCCCGATCGCCCGTACCAGCGCAGACCCCGACGCGCCGGGAACCAGTACGGCATACCCGCACCGGGTGAGTCCGGGATCAACGCCGAGGACGCACTGCCCGGAACCGGACTGGGCACCGGCTTGACGAGGGTCCGACGGGGCGAACATACGTTCTACCCTAGCCCCCCGGCTGACGTGGCGCGTGGATCAGGCAGCGGCTTGGATTGCCCGGATGAGCTCGTCGACCGGACGGAACGTGAGGCCCGCGATGGCTCGGTGGGCGTAGCGAACGACCCCCTGGGAGTCGATGACAAAAACGCTACGACGAGGGAACCCGAGCGGCCCGAGCGTGCCGTACAGCCCGGCCACCGACTTGTCGGTGTCGGAGAGCAACGGAAACTTGAACCCGTGCTTGGTTGCGAACTTCTCGTGGCTCGCCATGTCTTGGGCCGAGACAGCCAACACCTGCGCTCCGATGTCGGTGAACTGGGCGAGTTCGTTGTTGTAGCAGTTGAGCTGCTTCGTACAGACCGGGGTGTCATCACCCGGATAGAAGACGAGAACAACAGTCCGCCCCGCAAATTGCGACAGCGAATACGACGAGCCGCCTGTACCCGGAAGCGTGAAATCGGGTGCCTTTTCGCCGATGCCGACGCTCATACCGATGCCGCCGTCATGGTTTCGTCCGACATGTCGAAATTCGAGTACACGTCTTGCACATCGTCATTGTCCTCCAGCGCATCCATGATGCGCAACACCTTACGCGCGTCTTCGACGTCGTCGACAGGCACCAGGTTTGACGACACCATTGTGCTCTCCGCGGACAAGACGACGAGGCCCGCGGACTCGACCGCGGCCTTCACGTCGAAAACGACCGACGGCTCGGTTGTGACCTTCCAATCGTCACCTTCGCGCACGACGTCGTCGGCGCCGGCCTCGATCGCGGCAACCATGACATCGTCCTCGCCGGCACGGCCGTCGACGATGATCACCCCGCGACGAGAGAATTGCCAACCAACCGCACCGGGTTCGGCCATTGCGCCGCCGTACTTGGAAAAGATCGCCCGCACGTCACCACTGGTGCGGTTGCGGTTGTCGGTGAGCACGTCGATGAGAAGGGCGACACCGCCGGGGGCGTAACCCTCGTAGGTGATCGATTCGTAGGACGCGCCGGTCTGTTCACCCGTGCCGCGCTTGATGGCACGGTCGATGGCGTCGTTCGTCATCTGCCCGGCCTTCGCCTTGAGAACCATCGTCCGCAACGAGGCGTTCGATTCGGGATCGCCACCGCCCTCTCGAGCAGCAACTTCAATCTGTCGCGCCAGTTTCGCGAACAACTTTCCGCGCGCCTTGTCGACTGCGGCTTTCTTGTGCTTGATGGTCGCCCATTTGGAATGGCCGGACATGACTATCTCCTGTTGGTTTCGAGTGAGTTGATGATCCGATTTACGAACAATCCGTGGAGACGAGAGTCGTCGGTGAGCTCGGGGTGAAAAGTGACCCCAACAACGTTGCCGTGCGCCACGACGACAGGCTGGCTGTCGTGGCTCGCAAGTACCTCGACGTCGCCGTCGAGGCTTTCAATGATGGGTGCGCGGATGAAGACCGCCGTGAAGGGCTCGCTGAGTCCCGCGACGTCGAGATTGGTTTCGAAACTGTCGATCTGCCGACCGTAGGCATTGCGACGAACGGTGATTGGAAGCGCACCGAAGGACTTCTGGTCGGCGCGCCCATCGAGGATGGTCCTCGCGAGAAGGATCACTCCGGCACACGTGCCGAGAACGTGCATTCCCGATTCGATCCTCCGCGAAATCTCGCCGAACAACCCACTCGACTCGAGCAATTGCGACATCGTCGTGGACTCTCCGCCCGGCATTGCCAGGCCGTCGACACCGTTCAAGTCGCGGGGCAGGCGCACCTGACGTGTCGAAACACCGACCCGACGCAGTGCGTGTTCGTGGGCGCTAAACGCGCCCTGAAGCGCGAGCACTCCGACGGTCACCTTCGACCGCTCGACCGCGTTCACCTGGAGGCCTCGCGTTCACCATCCACGCTCGGCGTAGCGCTGGTTGATTTCGTCCATGCCGATTCCGGTCATCGGTGCGCCGAGTCCGCGGCTCACCTTTGCCAAGATCTCCGGATCACGGAAGTGAGTGGTTGCCTCGACGATCGCCTTTGCCCGCGGGGCCGGATCGTCGCTCTTGAAGATGCCGGAACCGACAAAGACGGCCTCGGCTCCGAGCTGCATGGCGAGTGCGGCGTCGGCGGGCGTCGCGATACCCCCGGCGCAGAACAAAGGAACCGGCAACCAACCGGTCTCGGCGATCTCTTGCACCAGAGGAAGCGGCGCCTGAAGGCGCTTTGCCCATTCGAACAGCTCGGCGGAATCGGCCTGGGTGATCTTGCGCATGTCGCCGATGATGTTGCGCAAGTGCCGCACGGCCTCGACGATGTTGCCGGTACCGGCCTCGCCCTTCGAACGGATCATCGCCGCACCTTCGCTGATGCGACGCAAGGCCTCGCCGAGATTTGTCGCACCGCAAACGAACGGAACATCGAAGCCGAACTTGTCGATGTGGTGTGTTTCGTCGGCCGGCGTAAGCACCTCGGACTCGTCGACAAAGTCGACGCCGAGCGACTGCAGGATCTGCGCTTCGACGAAGTGGCCGATGCGCGCCTTGGCCATGACCGGAATGCTGACCGCGGACTTGATGCCCTCGATCATCTCGGGGTCGCTCATGCGCGCGACGCCACCGTCGCGGCGAATATCGGCCGGGACACGCTCGAGTGCCATGACCGCGCATGCCCCGGCGTCTTCTGCGATTCGTGCCTGTTCAGGGGTGACGACGTCCATGATGACGCCGCCCTTCATCATTTCGGCCAGTCCACGCTTGACGCGGAATGTTCCGGAGACGTTGCCTGTCATGTGTTCATCGTACCGAGACCGCGCAAAATGCCGTCACGGTGCGCCGAGATCAGGGGAACTTGACCTTGGTTGGGTCGGTGCCCGCGGGCACATCGGCGCCCTTGTTCGCTCGGGGTAGTTCGATCCACGAGCGGCCGGGCGTCAGCTTGATGGGCGCACCCGCAAGGTCGGTGAGCGCGAAGACATCGGTTTCCTTGGCGCGCTTCCACTTGCCCTTCACGAGCGAACCGTTCGTATAGATCCATGCTTCGCCCTCGCCGACACTTTGCGCCTCGGGGCTCCGCGGGTCGGCAGCACTGGCCTTGTACTGCATGAACAGTGTCACCACGTTCTTCGCGTTGACTTGTGACCCATCGGCATCCATGTGCTTGTCCTTGCCGACCGACCGCAGGTAGTTGCCGCTCGCGGCGTCCCACAGCCACTGCACCTGAACTCCGTCCATCGACAGCTTCATGCCCGCCGAGGCGGTGGCGGTTGCGGGCATTGCATCACTTGCCGTGCGGTACTGGAACTGCTGCGGCGGACGCGTCGCACCCTTCGGCGTGAGCAAGTAGATCTTGGAAGCATCGGCATAAAGGTTGTGCGGGGCCTTGCGGGTCGAGTCACGCTTGTAGCCGCCCTGCTGATACGCGACGAGAGCGCCCATGTTCACGAGGACCGACTTGTTGATGAGAGACGTCGTCTTCCCGTTGCCGCCGCTCCAGACGAAGAGCGGATTCAGGTACGCGCTGAAGAGGTTGACGTCCTGGGTGCGACCCGAGCGAATAGGCCCGACGTTGGTTGGGGCGTTGGTGTGAAAGACGGCCGCAAACCGGGTGAGTTGTTCGACGTTCTCCTCGTAGACGATGTCGGCTTGGTTGAGTCCGGCCTGGGGCCGAGCCGCGGGGTGATTGTCGATCTTTGCGACCAAAGCGGGTCGCGTCGCCGCGGCCGCATCTTCGATGGGCAACCCGGTGAGCGGCATGACCTCGGGAGCAGGCAGCGTTGTCGTTGGTCCGGGGAGGGTCGAGGGTAGGGCCACGTCACCGTACGACGGCTCGGGAATGTTCTCGGTTTCGGCGCCGTCGCCGCCTCCGCCGCAAGCCACGAGGGCCACCGAGGCGACGAGAGCGAGGGCCACACCCCTCAGACTGGCGGGTACACGACGTGAGTGACGGCGCCCGGCGAGGCGTGAGCGGTCGGGGGTTCCGTTCATGCGAGTTTCTCCCTTGCTGTTCGGATGCTGTTCGGATGTGCGGTACGAAGGTCCACGTTTTCGACCCGGGTCGAGGCATTGAGCATCCGTTGAAACGCGGCGGCGAGACCGGGTGGGTATCGAGTGATACCGACGCCCTTCACGTCAGCGTCGAACACGGCTTGGTCGATGGTTGCATCAGCGACAGCCCGTCGACGAGCAACACCCGGAATCCACCACGGCGCATCAACCGACAGCGCCACTGCAAGTGTCTGTGCCTCGGCAAGACCCGATCGGAGACGGGCGAGACAAACGGCAACCGCCCCTTCCATCTCGATTCGTTCGAGGTCGTCCACGAAGCCTCGCGTGACGATCAGTTCCGAGGTTCTGTCGCGTGACGGGTCGGCTGCGACCATTGCATTGATCCCCGATGTCTCGACGACGGAGACATTGGGCAAGGCAACGCCCGCAGTGCCGCACAACCCATGCAACAAGTTGAAAAGTCGTGGTGCGTCGTCGGCCGAGGTTGGACTTGTGCTGACCTTCGACACCGTGCCATCGAGTGCGGATTCGACGAAACGGGCGACGAGTACCGCACCAATCGCGCCGAAACCGACCGTGAGGAGGATGGCTCCGATCATCAGACCGACGAATCCTGCAAGGATCAGGCCACCGACCGCGCCGATCACGAGGCCGACCGCGGCCCATGCCATCGCCGTGGCACGACGAAGTTGTTGGTCAGGGGAAAGTGTCGAGGGAGTGCTCATGAGGGTCGTCGGCGCCCGATTCGGCGTTTGTCGAGAAGCGTCAGCATACGGTTCGGTCGGAGGACCCGACGGGGATCCTCCGCTCGCTTCCCGAATCCGGTGGCATAACCGTCGCCGAGGCCACTGCGCTCCATTTCGAGTGCTCGCTCGTACAAACGCACGTAACTCTCGGCGAGAACGCGCATCGAAGATGCCTCGACACGGCGATGACCGGCTTCGATGAGCCGCTGAGAGAGCCGCGGATTTGCCATCACCTTTGCCAGTGCGGCTGCGAGCGCACGCTCATCACCCGGCTCGACCAGCAATGCATCGACGTCGTGCGTCGCGACGTTCTGGTAGCCGTCGATATCACTCGCCACCACGGGCGTCCCCGACGCCATGGCCTCGAGGAGAACCACTCCGAATGACTCGCCGTGCAGGGACGGAGCACAGAACACCGTTGCTTCGGTCATGCGACGGATCTTTTCCGCATCGGATACTCGCCCGAGCCAGACGATGCGCGACTCCGAGGCGAACTTCGCTTTCAACGCGTCGGTGTCGGGGCCATCGGATGCAACCCAAACGCGAACATCGTCGGGAAGAAACGCAAGTGAGCCGAGCAACACATCGAGGCCCTTGCGCGGTTCATGCCGCCCGACGAAGAAGATCGTTGGGTGTGCAGCCTTCACAACCGGCTGGGTTTGGTCGCGCACCCCGTAGCGACCGAGTTCTATGCCGTTTCCCAGGAGTTCGTATTCGCCGCCGAGGTACCTGTTCGCCAGAAGTTCGGCATCCTTCGATACCGCAACACGAATATCGATGCGCGAGGCAAGCCAACGGACCGCACGGTTCAACATGCGGTAGCTCGCAGAGTCGCCCGCGGCATGAAACGTGCCGATTGTCGGTGCTAGGCGAAGCAGAAGCGCCGTCATCGTCACACCCGGTGCGAGTGGTTCATGCAGATGAATGACATCGAAGTCCTCGTCGTTCAGAGCGCGAATGGTGCGCAACGCCGCGGACGCATCGGGAGCGAGAGGCGCAACTGATCCGTTTGCGGCCGTCGGCAGACTGTTGCCGAGCGGTGTGACGAACGGTTCGGGCGGAGCACCGTCACACGGGCCGAGCACGCGGACTTCGTGGCCCATCGCACGCAATTCGCGCGCGAGTCCGAGTACCTGCATCTGAACCCCACCAGGAATGGTGAGGCTGTAGGGACAGAGCATGCCGATGCGCAGCACGCCCCAACCGTAGCGACGATCGGGTACGGTGCCGCCATGCCGCTCGAAGACAATCTTCCCGCTGTTTCGGTCGTTGCGACTCCCACCAAGCGTGGGGCGATCCTCGAGCTTGCCGCACTCCTCGACGAGCGCGGGTTTCCCGCACTCGCCTGCCCGAGCCTCGGCGGCACGCTCGGCCTGTGCACCTCACTCTCCCACCGCACGCAAAAGATCCGGTTTTTCACCTCGATACAACCGATCTACTACAACCATCCGGTCGAGGCTGCGAACACCGCGGCGCACATCCACGAAGTCTCCGGCGGTCGATTCGGATTCGGAATCGGCGTCAGCCACGGCCCGGTCGTCACGAGACTCGGTGTTCAGGTTGGCAAACCACTCACCGACATCAACAACTACGTCGAAGCGATGAAGAAGCAGGAGCAATTCTCGGGCCAGCTTCCACCGATCTATCTCGCAACCATGCGCGACAAAATGCTGTCACTCGCGACACGAATCGCCGACGGAGCGATCTGGGCGAACGCGTCACTTCGCCACATGCCGACACAACTCGCGCGCCACTCAGGTGAATTTCGCCCGGGATTCATGCGTACAAACATGATTCCGACGGTCATTGACGACGACGTTGAAGCCGCCCGGGCGATCAACCGAAAAACCATGAGGGGCTACGTCATCCTGCCGAACTACCGGAACTACTGGCGCGAAGCCGGCTACGCCGAGGAGATGGACGCGATCGAGAAATTGCTTGCGGAAGGTCGCCGTGACGACGTTGTGTCGGCGATGAGCGATGCATGGCTCGACGACTGCACACTGAGCGGGTCAGTCGATCGGGTCCGCAACGGGTTGGCTGCGTGGTACGACGCCGGTGTGACGCCGATTGCCGTCATGTCGTCGACGTCGGGTGGCCAGGCACACGCAATCCGACAGTTGATCGACGCATACGCCTGATCAATCAAAGATCAGACTCGCCGCGAAATAGCCGATCGCCCCGCCGGCGATCTGGCCGACGAAGAACATGGGCAACGACGTCGGATCGATTCCCGCAAACGTGTCGGAGAGCGATCTGCCGATACTGACCGCCGGGTTGGCAAAACTCGTGGATGACGTGCACCAGTACGCCGCAGTGATCCACGCCGCCACCATCCACGGCAAGAGACCGGCTCGACCGGACCGTATGAATCCCTCGATCAACAGTACGAGGACTGCGGCTGCCACGATCTCACCGGCGATAACCGGGCCCCCGTCGCGAACTTTCGAAGAGAAATTCACTGCAGCGAGTCCGAACATTGTATTCGCCGTCATTGCGCCGAGACAGGCACCCGCAACCTGAGCCACGATGAAGGGCGCGACGTTTCGCCCGTGAGCGCGACCGGCCACCCACTGCGCGACCGACACAACCGGATTGAACTGCGCACCGGACACCGGCGAAAACAAACTGATGAAAAGCACAAGCCCACCGGTCGTGGCGATGGTGTTGGCGAGTAGTTGCAGCCCAACGTCGTCACTGAGACGCTCGGCCATGATCCCCGAGCCGACAACGACCGTGACGATGCCCCAGACTCCGAGAAGTTCCGCCGCGATCGCACGCGATGGAGCCGACAATTTCAGCAACAGGTGCCGTCGATGCCGCACGAACCGCCGTCGGCCGCAACGTTGATGAGTTGATGGGGCTCCGCAATCTGCGCCATTCTGCCGGCCTCGCCATTTTCATCCAGGACGGTGTAGATCTCCCACGGAATCTCAGGGCCGTGCACCCACACCTTGTCCTGTATCGCATAGCAACAACTGGTCGATTCTTGCAAGGTGGTCGAGAGGCCCGCCGCCGCCGCTCGCTCGGCTGCGCCGATGACTTCGTTGGTCGAAGCGACCTCGATGCCGACGTGGTTCATAGTGCCGGCCTCACCACCATTCGCGATGAGGACCAACTTCAACGGAGGATCGTTGACGACGAAGTTTGCGTAGTCGTCACGAACCTTGTGCGGCTCGACACCGAAGAGCTTCGAATAAAACCCGATTGCCTCGTCGATGTCACTGACGTTGAGGGCTAGTTGCACGCGCGCCATGTTCGGAGTATATATTGATATCCATCGATATGTCAACGTCGTGCTGTACCCCGATGACCAGGGCCCTCACCCATGTCGAGGCAGTGCGATCGGCGAGGGTCTTTGCCGCGTTGTCCGATCCCATTCGGCTCCGCCTCTATACGCTGATCGCCGCGTCTGATGACGAAGTGTGCGCGTGTTCGTTTGTTGCGGCGATCGGTCGATCACAGCCGACAGTCAGCCACCACCTGAAGATCCTCCGTGACTCCGGGCTGGTCACGGGAACGAAGCGGGGAACCTGGGTCTGGTATCGGGCTAACCCGGACATCGCTACAGAAGTGACTCAGCTCTTGCCGGCACGCATTTCTGCGTAGCCAGGATCGCTCGGCCAGTTCGGCTGAAACATGTGCCACTGTTCGGGCGCGCGACGGATGAGCGACTCGAGTTCGGTTGCGAGCTTCTGCGTTCCCGCGGCGACGTCGTCGCGCAGACGACCCGTCCGCGTGAGATCAATCGGCGGCCGCACAATCGCATGGTGGCCGTTGTAGCGATCGGTGAAGTACACCGCCGCGGTGATGAGCGGCGCTCCGGAGCGAATGGCCAGCGTGACGGGTCCCGCCGGCAACGTTGTGGTCTCTCCGAAGAACGTGACGGGCAGTCCGTCGCCCTTCAGGTCTCGATCACAGAGAAGACACACGATGTGGTTGTCGCGAAGCGCGTGCAGGATCGTCGTTGCAACGCCATCGCCCAGAGGAACGACGTTCATGCCCAGATTCGTGCGTAGGTCGGTGAACCACTCGAAGAGTTCAGGCGGCTGCAACGGCTCGACGACGACGGTCGCTTTGTACCTCTGGTCGGCAAGCCAGCGCCCGGCCCATTCCCAGCCGCCAAGGTGCGGCAAGGCAAGGATGACACCCTTGCCCCTGCCGAGACCCTCGATGACGCCCTCGAACCCGTCGAGGGTGAACGAGTTGTGCACCACCTGGGCGGGCAGACCGGGGAGACGAAAACTCTCGACGTAATAGCGCGCATAGCTGTCGAAAGCCCCCTGTACCGCGGCACGCAATTCACGACGGGACAGATCCGGTTTCACTCGTTGTATGTGACGCTCGATGATGCTGCGACGCGACTGAAGCGAGGCGGACGCCGTGTACCCGATCAGACGAGCCGTGGCGTACGCGAGCGGTCCGGGCGTCACCTGGGCGACGAGGCTTGCGAGCTTGTAGGTCCCGACGGTGAAGGTGTCGGTGGCGGACTCGCGCAGCGTTGCCATCGACGTCGGTTTTCAGCGAGCGCGCCGACGAGCCGTTGCCCGTCGCTGCATGCGTGCTGCCTTTCGCGACGCCCGGCGCAACTGACGCTGCTCGATACGCACTTCGGCAATCGGCGCAACCGCTGCCTGCCTCCACACCTTGACGAACCTCTGAATCGCGGTGAAGGACGTGAGGACCAGCATTATCCAAAGGATCGGGACAAGCGCAGAGTCGAACAAGAGGCCGATGCACAGCAGGATGATGCGCTCGGCGCGCTCCATGAGGCCGCCCTTGGCCTGCAGGCCGAGCGATTCTGCCTTGGCGCGCTCGTAACTGATCGTCGAGGACACACCCATGACCGCGAGAGGGAGAATTGCGATGTGTCCACCATCGCGAGAGATGAGGTACCACGCGATGCCACCCAGCAAGAACCCATCGGTAACGCGATCGATCACGGAGTCAAAGAACGCACCGCGCTGACTCGACAGGTTGCCCGCCTTGGCGACGGCGCCGTCGAGCAAGTCGGGAAGGGCGGCGAGAATGACGAGCAGGAGGCCGGCGCGCAGTGCACCCATCCCGACGGCGACCGCCGCCGCGACCGCGAGCAGCAAACCAACAACGGTGAGGACATCGGGTGTGACACCAGCGCGACGCAACGACTCACCCATCGGGCGCACGGCACGCTCGACCTGCGACTTCCAGTTACCGTCGAACATGGGAGAAAGGCTAACCCCCCTCCATTGCATCACTCGGCATCACTCGGCATCACTCGGTGGGCTTTGCTCCGTCCGGGTTCGCCTCGGTCAACTTCTCGAGCACCGTCCCGTTGACGGCGTCGACGAGCACCAAGCCACGTCGAAGCGGTGGTTCTTCCGCGCTGTAGCAAAAGACGCGCCAAGTGGGGCGACTCCTCACGCCGTGCCACACCTGTTGGGCCGAGGCATGTCCGACGGCAAACCCGACTGCGCGCGTGGCCAGCACCAGCGCCTGCTTTTCATCGATCGACATTCGCCAGCCCGATGTGATGCTGAAGAAACCTACGACACCGAGCAGCACCGCCGCCGCAACCCAGCCTCCGTTCACGAGCGGTGAGTCGACACCGCCCGAAATCCGCACGACAACGCACGCCCCGGCGAGGACGAGATACATGACACCCGGGATACGCCGGCGACTGTTGTCGGGAAACTCGTACGCACCGCTGAAAGCCGTGATGTTGAGATCATCGGGAAGCGTGTCACGAATCTCATCACCGCGTTCGGGGTTTGCCACGACACCACCCTAGAGGCGCTGCCATGCGGCGCGCAGTTTGGCCGCGGAATCGCCGAGTGCTTCGGGCAGAGTCCGGGTGTTTGCGACGGCGGTCATGAAGTTGGCGTCGCCAACCCACCGCGGTACCACGTGCACGTGCAGATGCTCGGAAATGCTGCCGCCCGCCGGTGGACCAAGGTTGATTCCGACGTTCACCCCCTGCGGCTGGTAGGCAACCTTCAACGCTCGGACACCCTGCGTGACGAACGACCACAGCTCGAGTGATTCCTCGGCCGTGAGATCCTCGAGGTTCGGAACCTCACGGAACGGCAAGACCAACAGGTGACCCGACGCATAGGGGTACGCGTTCAGAATGGCGAAACAGGTGGTGCCTCGTCGAACGATGTGGGCCTCTTCATCCGTGAGGCCACTCGCCAAAATGCGCGTGAAGACCGAACCTGCAGTCGATGGCAGCGGTTCGCCGGCAGTCTCGCCCCATTTTTGGACGTAAGCCGCACGCCACCCGTTCCAGAGGTGATCAAGCTTCGACGTCATCGGTGCCCGTGCTCAATCAATATCCGTGCTCACGTCGGCGTGGACGCGAGAGACGAAGGCATCAAGCAAGACGTCGCGCTCGACTTCCCCGCCCCGCGGATTGACTCCCACGGTTCCGTTGGCTGCGTCGTCGTCTCCAACGACGAGCACGTACGGGACCTTCTCGAGCTTCGCGTTGCGGATTCGCTTGCCGAGTTGGTCGTCGGCATGCATCACGTCGACACGGAATCCCTCGGATTCGAGCCGGGCAACGACGGAGGAAGCGTAAGCCTCGTGCGCCGATGCAACCGGAAGGATGCGCACCTGCACCGGCGCCAGCCACGTTGGAAGCGCTCCCGCATAGTGTTCGAGAAGGACACCGAAGAACCGTTCGACCGAACCGAAGAGGGCGCGGTGCAACATGATCGGCCGGTGACGCTGCGAATCTGCACCGACGTACTCGAGGTCGAAGCGTTGCGGCAGATTGAAGTCACACTGGATCGTGGAGAGCTGCCACTTGCGGCCGATCGCATCGCGGACATCGATGTCGATCTTCGGGCCGTAGAAGGCCGCGTCACCCTCTTTGATCTTGTAGTCGAGGCCGTACTTTTCAAGTGCGGCCCGCAATGCATTCGTGGCCTTGTCCCAGATGGCGTCGTCGCCGACGTACTTCGACGGATCTTTCGTGCTGAGATTGGCCGTGAAATCCTTGAACCCGAAACGTCGCAGAACACTCATGACAAAGTCGAGGAGCGAGGCGATTTCGTCTTGCAACTGGTCTTCGGTGCAGTAGATGTGGCTGTCGTCCTGGGTGAACCCGCGGATGCGCATGAGTCCGTGCAGAGTGCCTGCACGTTCGTACCGATAGACGGTGCCGAGTTCGAAAAGTCGCATCGGCAGTTCGCGGTAACTGCGACCCCGCCCCGAGAAGATGAGGCAGTGCATCGGGCAGTTCATCGGCTTCGGGTAGTAAACACCGTTGTCCATTTCCATCGGCGGGTACATGCCGTCGCGGTAGAAGTCGAGATGGCCCGAGGTTTGGAAGAGATTTGCGTTTGCGAGGTGCGGAGTGAAAACGAATTGGTAGCCACCTTTCTGGTGGCGCTCGCGGCTGTAGTCCTCCATCAACTTGCGAACGATGGCGCCTTTCGGGTGCCACACCGCGAGACCGCCTCCGAGTTCGGAAGGGAAAGACAAGAGGTCTTGTTCAACCGCCAAACGACGGTGGTCGCGTTTCTCGGCCTCGGCCAGGCGATGAAGGTGCTCGTCGAGAGCGGCTTTCGACTCCCACGCGGTTCCGTAGATGCGCTGGAGCATCGGGCCCTTTTCCGATGATCGCCAGTGTGCGCCCGCCACTTTCATGAGCGCGAAGTGGCCCAGTTTGCCGGTGGAAGGTACGTGCGGACCACGACAAAGGTCGACGAACGACTCGGTGTTGCGGTAGACGCTGATCGTTTCACCACCACCGACTTCGCCCACATCGGCCCCGTCGGCCGCACCGGACGTGACTCGTTGGATGATCTCGCACTTGTACGGCTGGTCGGAAAAGAGTCGCAGGGCCTCGTCGACACCGACTTCGGATCGCACAAATGGTTGGTCGGCCTTCACGATCTCTTTCATCTTTTCGGTGATGGCCGCAAGATCGGATTCGGAAAACGTACGCCCGTCCGGAAGGTCGAAGTCGTAGTAGAAACCGTCCTCGATTGCCGGACCGATGGAGAACTTCGCCCCCGGAAACAACTGGGTGACGGCCTGCGCAAGGACGTGCGCTGTCGAGTGGCGCAACACGTGTCGACCGGCATCACTGTCGGCGGTGATGATGCCAACGGTGGCACCGTCGACCAACGGCAAGTTCAGGTCGGCCTCGACACCGTCGACGACGGCGGCGAGTGCGGCCTTCGCGAGACGTGAACCAATCGACGCCGCTAGATCGGCCGAAGTCGAACCCGCGGGCAACTCACGTGCGGATCCGTCGGGAAGTTTGACTGTCAGCGTCGACATAGGGGTGGAAGTCTACGGCGAGACTGCCACCGGGCTTTCGCCATTTTCGACCTGACCGGAGACCACGTCGCCGCCCTTGGTGGCGTAGGTGTTGCGGTATTGCTGTCCGGTGAGTTCACGGATCTCGAACATCAATTCGTCGGTGATCTCGCGCAACACCATGTGGTCGGCATCTCGATCGGCGTAACGGGCAACATCGATCGGCTCGCCGATACGAATGGAGCATCGCATGTTGAACCGCGGGAAGTTGACCTTCGGAACAACCGCGTCAGGTGGCTGGATCTCGCGAGTACCAACGATGCCGACGGGAAAGATGGGGCATCCGACTTTCAACGCAAGACGCGCCGCGCCGGTGCGACCCTTGTAGAGCATGCCGTCGCGACTGCGTGTCCCTTCCGGGAAAATGCCGAACAGCTCACCACGGCGCAACACGACCTCGGCTGCGTCGAGAGCCGCGGCGCTCTTGTCGCCACCCGCACGGTCGATGGGAATCATGCCCATCGCAGGAAAAAGCGTGCGGGTCTTCCACGAATCCATGTATTCGGCTTTTCCGACGAAACTGATCTCACGCGGTACCGCCATCATGAGAAACGCGCTGTCGAGGAAGCTGACGTGATTCGGACAGAGAATTGCGGGACCCGTCGTTGGCAGTCGGTCGAACCCTTCGAGATCGAAACGCCAGAGCGACTTCATCACGGGACGCGCGACACGACGAACCCGACGCTGCAATGCGCCGGCACCGCGGAATTCCGCTGGCTTGATTCCGTCGTTGGCCTTCATTTGCGGGAAGAGTATGTGTCCCGGATGAAAAGCGGTAGATATTTTTCGTCAACGGAGTGTGAACGTTTTCGCAGAAAACGAACCCGGGTTTTGGTGCTAAATCAATCGCACGCCAACGAGTGCCGCGGCGCTGGTCACACCTCGTCCCGCCCGCGCCGCAGCATCAATGACCGCAATCGCTCCGGGGGTGTCGAGATCATCATCGAGGCGAGCCCGCACGTCGTTTAGAACCGCGGTGTCGTCGGTCCCACCCGAAGCCTGCCAAGCAGCCAGCCGCTGTGCTGCGGCCGGCATGATGCCCTCGTTCCATTCCCATTCGGTGCGGTAGTGATGGGCAAGGATTCCGAGACGGATGACACGTGGGTCCCACTGACGCCGCAGGGCGTCGACGAACACTAGGTTCCCGCGACTCTTCGACATCTTGTGGCCGTCCATGAAGACCATCGCGACGTGCATCCAATGGCGAACGAACGGAAGCCCGGTAGCTGCCTCGGACTGGGCACGCTCGCACTCGTGATGCGGAAAGATGAGGTCGGAACCCCCGCCGTGGAGATCGATCGTCGAGCCCAATTCCCGAAGCGCCAGCGCCGAACACTCGATGTGCCATCCGGGTCGGCCCGGGCCCCACATCGTGTCCCACGACGGCTCGTCACCCGTGCTCGTCTGCCACAGCACGAAATCGAGAGGATGGCGCTTGTTGGGGTCGTCGACGTTGCCGCCACGTTCACGCGCAAAGGCAATCATCTCGTCTTCGGTGTAATGCGAAACCGACCCGAACTCCGGGAACTTGGCGACGTCGAAATACACGTTCCCGCCCGCCTGGTAAGCGAAGCCGCGGTCGAGCACCATGCCGATGAATCCGCGAATGTCGGCGATCGCCGACGATGCGCGCGGGGTGCTGTGCATCGGAAGCATCTCGAGGGCCGCCATGTCGGCTTCGAAACGCGCTTCCTCCCCCGCCGCCAGGTCGAGGTAGTGAACGCCGAGTTCGCGCGCCTTTGCAAAGAGCGGATCGTCGACGTCGGTGACGTTCCGCACGCACTTCACCTCGTGACCGAGGTCGATGAGTCGCCGCTGCAACACGTCGTACGCAAGGAACGTCGCCGCGTGTCCGAGGTGTGTGGCGTCGTAGGGGGTGATGCCACAGGTGTACATGAGAACCGTCGGCCCGGGCTCGAAGGGCACGACCTCGCGTCGTGCCGTGTCGTACAGGCGCATCACTTGCGGGGGTCTCCCTTGATTCCGTTCAATCGAGGTGCGACCCGGGTCTTGTAACGCACGTTCAACTGCAAAAGCACCGCAGTGAAGGCTTCGATCGCCGTCGCATTCGACAACTCGCCCGAATCAAGCGGTCGGCATCCCGGTATCCGCTCGACGATGTCGCTGACGGTTTGCAGGGCGTTCTTGTCGTCCGAGCAAATGAGCACGTCGCTGTCAATCGGGTCGCCAAGATGGCCGAGTTCCTTTGCCGGCAGGTGGTGCAGCGCGGCGACCACCCTGCAACGCGGCACGGCCACCTGCACGTGAGCCGCAACGCTGCCGCGCGGCGGAACGAGGGGCTGAAATTCGGATCCGACCCGGATGAGAGCGTTCGCCATGCTGACCACGACTTTGCCGTCGAGATCGGCTGCGTGCTCCTTGGCGGTTGTCGCCGCCGAGTCCCAAGGGGTGGCGAGCACGATGACATCCCGCGACGCGGCATCGTGGTTCGTTCCGCCACACAGATCGAGTGAGAAGTTCGGCCAAGCATCGCGAATCTCTCGGGCTTTATCCTCGGCGCGCTCCGCCGACCGCGACCCGATGACAACCGAGTAACCGACGGATGCGAGTCGGGCGGCAACCGCGGTTCCTGCGGGTCCGGTTCCCCCGAGAACTCCGATCGATGTGGACAACCCACTCATGTCCCCGAGCATTGCACACGAGCGCCCCGACTCACGGCTCGGCTCTGCACTACGGTCGGTTCCATGGGCATTCTTGACGGCAAGAACATCGTGATCACGGGCGTCCTCACCGACGCCTCGCTTGCATTTGGGGTGGCGCGACTCGCACAAGCAGAAGGCGCACAAATCGTCCTCACCGGTGCGGGTCGCGGTCTCTCGCTCACCGAACGCACCGCACGCAAACTCGCGCAGCCGGTGCCCGTTTTCGAGTTAGATGTGACAAACCCCGAGCACGTGACAACGGCGCGAGATGCGGCGCGGCAACATCTCGGTCGGGTCGACGCCGTCCTCCATGCGATCGGATTCGCCCCCGCTGTATGTCTCGGCGACGATCTCATGGCGGCGACGTGGGACGACGTTTCCGTTGCGATCCAGATCTCGGCGTTCTCGTTGAAAACTCTCGCCGACGCATTCGTTCCGCTCATGACGAACGGCGGCACGCTCGTCGGACTCGACTTCGACAACACCGTCGCGTGGCCCGCCTACAACTGGATGGGTGTCGCAAAGTCGGCGTTCGAATCGACGAACCGGTATCTGGCGCGCGAACTCGGCCCCCGGGGGATCCGCTGCAACCTCGTTGCCGCAGGACCCATTCGCACGCTGGCAGCCAAATCAATTCCGGGATTCGCCAAGTTCGAGGACGTCTGGGATTCGCGGGCACCGCTCGGCTGGGACGTGAACGATGGCAGCGCAGTTGCGAAAACCTGCGTTGCGCTCATGTCCGACTTCTTTCCCTCGACAACGGGCGAGATGATTCACGTCGACGGTGGCTACCACGCCACCGGTGCATGAGCCGGGGCTCGCAACATGAACCGCTTGGCGAACGAGGTGTCCCCCTACCTGCGTCAACACAAGGACAATCCCGTCGACTGGTACGCCTGGGGTGACGAGGCGTTTGCCGCCGCCGCCGAGCGCGGTGTGCCGATTCTCTTGTCGGTTGGCTACTCCGCTTGCCACTGGTGCCACGTGATGGCGCACGAGTGTTTCGAAGATGCCGAGGTGGCGAGGGAAATGAACGTCCAGTTCGTCAACGTGAAGGTCGACCGCGAAGAGCGCCCCGACGTCGACGCGGTCTACAT
The DNA here is from genome assembly GCA_009919275.1 of Actinomycetota bacterium. Classification (GTDB taxonomy): domain Bacteria; phylum Actinomycetota; class Acidimicrobiia; order Acidimicrobiales; family Ilumatobacteraceae; genus F1-20-MAGs119. Next base: position 18,766 of record RGCG01000005.1, on the reverse strand, counting down.
GGAAGCAGTGCAGGCACTCACCGGCCGAGGCGGATGGCCGATGACCGTCTTCTTGACGCCCGACGGCAAGCCCTTCTACGGAGGAACCTATTTTCCGAAGCCATCGTTTCTCCAGTTGATGGCCGCCATCACCGATGTGTGGCAGAACCGCAGGGACGACGTCGACACGAACGTGAACGCGCTCATGGACGCACTGTCGCGAAGCGAGATCAGCGCCCCGGCGAGCGTGCTTCCCGGGTCGGATCTCCTCGACCACGCCGTCGGGAGCCTTGCAGCGAACTTCGACCGTGAATGGGGTGGATTTGGCGCAGCACCGAAGTTCCCGTCGACGATGAACGTCGATCTTCTCCTGCGCAGTTGGACCGTCAGCGGGAACGTCTCGGCCCGTGACATCGCGGTGGAGACCCTCGATGCGATGGCGGCCGGCGGCATGCACGACCATCTCGGAGGAGGCTTCGCGCGGTATTCGGTCGACCGGCAATGGCTCGTGCCTCACTTCGAAAAAATGCTCTACGACCAGGCACTGCTCTTGCGCATCTACGTGCACGCCGCGGTCTCGACGGGAGAGGAACGCTTCTCCCGGGTTGCGCACAACATCGTGTCGTACGTCCTGCGAGATCTCAGGCATCCGGAGGGTGGCTTCTACTCGGCCGAAGATGCCGACTCGGCCGACCTCGACGGTCACCACCACGAAGGCTGGTTCTACACCTGGACACCGCGGGAAATTCGTTCGATTCTTCCGTCGCCGGTCGCCGATCTCGTCACCCAGTGGTTCAGCATCACCGAGAGCGGGAATTTCGAAGGACGCAACATTCTCACTCGACACCACTCGCGCAGCGATTACATCCCACCGAGCGAAATTTCCGATGCCATGCGCGTCCTCTTCGAGACACGGACGACGCGTCCCCGGCCGCTTCTCGACAACAAGGTGCTGACCGAGTGGAACGGACTCATGTTGTCATCGCTCGCCGAGGCCGCATTCCTGTTCGACAACGACGAATGGCTGGCCGCCGCGCTTGTGAACGGCGAGTTTCTCCTGCGCGAGCTCCGCACGAACACCGGTCGATGGCAGCGAAGCTGGCACGAAGACGGCACGCCGCGCGCCCGACACGCGGCGCTCGCAGCGGACCTTGCAGCAATCGTCGATGCCTTCACGCGTCTCGGCGAAGCATCGGGCGAGTCGCGTTGGGTGGGCCACGCGGTGGACGCCGCCGACCAGCTCCTCGACAATCACTGGGACCCCGAGCTCGGCGGACTGTTCACGACGGCGAACGATGCCGAAAGACTGGTCGTTCGACAAAAGGATCTTCTCGACAATGCGACACCGTCGGCGAACTCCCTTGCCGCGGTCGCACTCCTCCGCCTCGGGGCACTGACGGGCGAATCACGTTTCGCGAATCACGCCGACAGAATTCTCCAACTCCTCGACCCCGTCATGCGTCGCGCGCCGAGCGCCGCCGGCAATTCCCTCGCCGCGCTGCACCTTCGCCTCGCAGGCGTCAGCGAGCTCGTGATTCCCGGCCCACTCGGTGCATTCGCGCCGTCGGTGCGTCGGGCCTGGCGACCGAACCTCGTTCTTGCGTGGGGTGAAACCGACTCGTCGCCGATTTGGGAGGGACGCACGGCCGGACATGCGTACCTGTGCCACGACCATGTGTGCATGTCACCATCGGTCGATGCCGCGAGCCTCGACGAGCAACTCGCCCCGTCTCACCAATGATCGAGATGAATGATGTCGCTCGCGCGACGTCGGGGGCGTGAGGCACTGACGCCCGGCCGCGCGGGGTTGGCGGTGTTCGGCCAGCCGAGTGCCACCGCCCCCAGGAGTTGCAGCCCATCGGGTACGCCGAACCGACGCCTGATGTCCGACGTCGCATTGAAAACCGCGAAGAAGAGTGCCCCGAGGCCCGCATCGTGGGCCGCAAGGAGAAGCGCCATCGTCGCCATCGATGCATCGATGGTCCAGTACGGCGCACCCCAGTTGTCGACTCCCCCGCCGAGGCCGGTGTGCGCCTTGTCTGGTTCGGCATAGCGCGCGACGTAGGCGTCGGGGTCTGCGAATGACAGAGCAACAACCGGAGCACGAAGGAGGCCGGGCCAGGCAAACGTGTCCCGCCGATCGGTGGGCAACGAGAGATCCCAAAAGGTGTCGCGGGCGGATCCGCTGAGAACGAGGAGGGACCACCCTTGCGTCTTTCCGGCGCTCGGGGCCCGTGCCGCAAGGTCAACGATGTCGGCGAAGAGATCGGGATCGACCGGCGCGTCGAGGAAGTCACGCGTCATCCGACGCGTCTCGATGACACGACGCAGTTCCATGTGTGGTCCCGCGCCGCGGGTTAGGTGCGCTTGCCGAGCTTGACGAGGCTCTCGGTCATCGTCCAACCATGGACGATGAGAACTCCGCCCTTGGACGAAGGCACCTTCGAGAACATCTCGGCGATGGCAGCATTCGTCTTTTCGGGCTTCGAGGACTCGTGGTCGAGGTAACCGGTCTGTCCGGCGGCCTTCACGATGAAAGTCTGCTCGTCGTAGTTGGCCTCGACGCCGAACCTCTTGGCCAGTCGGCGGCCCCAGGCCCGCTCTTCACCCACGGCGCGGTGACCCGGCCGGGGAATGATGTCGGTGAGCGACTTGAACGCTTCGAGACCATCGGCAGCGGCAAAACGTGACCCAACCACCACGTCTTCGTCCGGAAAGGCCATGAGAGCACGGTGGTAGGCCTCGGACATGAGACCTTTCAGCACCGTGTCACGCTTGGTCGTGCGCTTCACGCTCATGAGGCCGAGAAGCACGCACGGCGTGCCGCCGATGCGCTCGAGGGTGGAGAAACTGAAGCCCTGTAGTTTGCCGTCGAGGCGGGCCGTGGTGTTCAGCACCCAGTCTTCTTTGGCCTTCGACAAGAGACCGATATCGAAGTTGCCGCCCATGGAGGCCATCTCGTCGAGATCGGCGTCGGTCAGCGCAGAGGAGTCTCGGGTCTCGACCTCTAGTGCCATGACGTCATATTCTGCCAGCGAAATCGGCCGTCCCCTACCCGCCGTTGACCGGAGCTTCGAATCGCGCCGATTCAGCCCACAATGACGGCATCGCCAAACGCCACCCGTAGGTCGCCAATGGCCTTGTCGATGTTGACGCTGAAGGAGTCGGCCAACTGCAGCACCTTCCCGGGACCCATGTCGAGGATCACGGGGGCGTCGCCCGGGAACTCGCTCAGGATGTCCTTCAGACGCTCGATCAGTTCTTCGTCGACCGCCGACGCCGAAAGTTTCATCCGCACGACCCTGGGCCCCGACATCGCGAGGTTCTCGATGATCTCGACTTTCTGCGCCATGAGTCCCACGCGGGAATCGTCGCGTCTGTCGATCCTGCCGCGGACCGCAACGATCGCGTCATCGCCGAGGATATGACCGTACTCGGCAAGCGTCTTCGGGAACACCGTCACTTCGATGCTTGATTCGAGGTCTTCGAGAATGAACACCGCCATCTGATCGCCGCGCTTGGTGTACTTCCGCGCGAAATTGGTGATGACCCCACCAAGAATGAGGAACGCCCCGTCCTCGCGTTCCCGCGCGTCGGCGATTGTGCTGTCGGTGCGTCGACGCAGCGCGTACTCGGCGCCCATCAACGGGTGGTCGGAGATGTAGAGGCCCAACATCTCTTTTTCGTTTCGCAACTGATCGGACTTCACGAATTCGAGCGCCGGAATTTCGATGCGGTCGTTGAACCCGGCTTCGCCGGCCATCTCGTCGCCGAACAGGCTCATGATTCCTCGATCGCGCTCGCGCCGACGATCGACGGTGGTGTCGATGATCTGCTCGAACACCATGAGGAGGCCGCGGCGCGTGTGACCGAGTGAGTCGAAGCAGCCAGCCTTGATGAGCGACTCGACGGTTCTCTTGTTCAACACCTGTTCCGGCACGCGCTCGGCGAAATCGTGGAACGAGGCAAAGGATCCGTTTGCATCGCGCTCGGCGAGCAGATGTTCGACAAGGCCCTCGCCCACATTGCGGATCGCCGACAGCCCGAAAGTGACGGCATTCGGTGTTTGCCCATCGGGGCCCGGAGGTAGAGCAGCAAAGTCAGACCGCGAGAGATTGATGTCGGGAGTGTGCACCCTGATTCCACTGCTACGAGCGTCGGCAAGGTACACGGCGCTCTTGTCGAAGTTGCCCTTGACGCTGGACAAGAGACACGCGGCGTATTGCACCGGGTAATTCGCCTTCAGGTAAGCGGTCTGATACGCGATGAGGCCGTAGCCGTACGCGTGGCTCTTGTTGAACGCGTAGTCGGCGAACTTTTCGATGACGTCGAACAACTGACGGCCGAGATTGTTGCCGTAGCCGGCATCGGTACAACCGGATTCGAAGCGATCTCGCTCTTTCGCCATCAATTCGGGGATCTTCTTGCCACAGGCCTTGCGAAGGTTGTCGGCCTCGGCAAGCGAGTAACCGGCAAACTTCTGCGCGACGCGCATGACGCTCTCCTGGTACACCATCAGCCCGTAGGTGTCGGACAAGAGATCGCGGGCATCGGGGTGGAAGAACTGTGGTGCCTTCCGGCCGTTCTTGTAGTCGGCGTAGTCGTTGTGCATGTTCGCACCCATTGGCCCGGGGCGGTACAGCGCCACCACTGCCGCAACGTCATCGAAGCTGGTGGGAGCGAGTGATCGAAGGAGGGCACGCATCGGCGGACTCTCCAACTGGAACACGCCAATGGTGTCGCCTCGTGACAAGAGGCCGAACGTGGCGGGGTCGTCGAGCGGAATTGAATCGATGTCGAAGTCGGGCGCAACCGATGCCCTGACCATCTCGACGGTGTCGGTGATGACGTCGAGGTTGCGCAAGCCGAGGAAGTCCATCTTCAGCAGACCGAGTGCTTCGACGCCGTGCATTTCGTACTGCGTCACAACGGGCGAGTTCTCTGGATCCTGGCCCGGTTCGGGTTTGCGCTGGATGGGAAGGTATTCCGTGAGAGCATCGCGGGTGATGACCACCGCGGCAGCATGGATGCCGTCGGAACGCTTCAGTCCCTCGAGGCCCATCGCGACTTCGACGATGCGCTTCACGTCGGGGTCGGCGTCGACCATTGCTCGCAGGTCGGCAGCCGCACGGAACCCGTCACGATGCTTCGGCACCTCTTCGAAGCAGTACTTGAGCGGCGTGTCACGCCCCATGACGAGCGGGGGCATTGCCTTTGCAATCTTGTCGCCGAGTCCGTAGGGGTAACCCAGCACGCGCGCCGCGTCGCGCACGGCATTGCGCGCCTTGATGGTGCCGAACGTGATGATTTGCGCGACATGGTCGCGACCGTATTTTTCGGCTGCGTAGCGAATCATCTCGTCGCGGTAACGCGAGTCGAAGTCCATGTCGATGTCGGGCATGGAAATTCGGCTGGGGTTGAGGAATCGTTCGAACAGCAGGTCGTACCGAATGGGGTCGAGATCGGTGATACGCAGGCAGTAGGCAACGGCGCATCCAGCCGCGGATCCTCGACCGGGGCCCACGCGAATTCCGTGGTCGCGAGCATGTCGGATGAGATCCCACACGATGAGGAAGTACGAAGCGAAGCCCATGTCGGCGATGACCTTCAACTCGTAGGACAGGCGCTCGACGACTTCCTTCGGAAGTTTGTCGCCCCAACGCATGCGCGCACCCTCGGTCGTGAGGTGCTTCAGATAGTCGACATCGGTGTTGAAGCCCGCCGGCACCGGGAACTCGGGAAGGTGCACCTGGTCGAATTCGATGTTGACGTTGGCCCGTTCAGCAACCCACAGTGTGCTGTCACATGCCTGGGGCACCTCGCGGAAGAGATACCGCATCTCGGTTGCGGACTTGAGGTAGTGCTCTTCGCCTTCGAACCTGAACCGGTTCGGGTCGGAGAGCATTGAGCCGGTTTGCACACAGAGCAATGCGTCGTGGGACGTGTGGTCGTCGCGATGCGTGTAGTGCGAGTCGTTGGTGGCAATGAGCGGCGCACCGATCGCCCGTGCAATTTCGATCAACTTTGGGTTCGTTTGCAACTGTGCCGGAATGCCGTGGTCTTGGATCTCGACGAAGAGGTTGTCCTTCCCGAAGATCTCTTGGAGTCGGCCCGCACGCTCGAGCGCGCCTTTGTCGTCACCTCGCAGGAGCGCCTGCAACACGTGCCCACCCAGGCAGCCGGTGGTGCAAATAAGGCCCTCGCTGTAGCGCGCCAGCAGTTCCCAGTCGAGGCGGGGCTTGTAGTAGTAGCCCTCGAGATACGCCAGGCTCGACAACTGGATGAGGTTGCGGTAGCCGGTGTCGTTTTCGGCAAGCAGCGTGAGGTGGTAGTAGAGCTTGCTACCCGACTCGGTGTCGCCGCCCGTGTCGTCGATTCGCCCGCGACGAGCCGGACGCTCGTGCCGCGACTCGTGGGCCATGTAGGCCTCGGTTCCGATGATCGGTTTGACGCCCTGCGCCTTGCACTCACGGTAGAAGTCGAGCACGCCGTACATGTTTCCGTGATCGGTGATACCGAGAGCAGGCTGACCGTCGGCCGATGCAGCCGCGACGAGTTCATCAAGGCGCGACGCACCGTCGAGCATCGAGTACTCGGTGTGAACGTGAAGGTGCGTGAAGGAGCTGGTCATGTCGAACTAGGGAACCGAAATTACCAAACGGGTGCGACAGCCGAGCTTCCGCTCGCGGCCGTCAGAGATATTGACCGTTGGGCGCTCCGGGCGACGGCGGGTTCATGCCACCGGGCAGTTGTCTCATCTGCTCGAGTTGCTGTCGCGCCGCAATTTGCTGGGCAAAAAGTGTGGCCTGGATCCCGTGGAACAAACCCTCGAGCCAACCCACCAGTTGTGCCTTGGCGACACGAAGTTCGGCCTCCGTGGGAACGCTCCCCTCGTGGAACGGCAGGGCGAGAACGCGCAGTTCTTCTTGCAGGTCGGGCGACAACGCATCGGACAGTTCGATGATGGAACGTTCGTAGATTTCGGCCATGCGCTCGCGACTCGGTTCATCGAGGGCGGTTGCGTGAGCCTCATCAAGAAGCTGCTTCACCATCGAGCCAATGCGCATCACCTTGGCGGGCTCGGTGATGGTTTCTGATTCCGCCTCGGCCGGAGCGGCTTCCTGTCCGGTACGGGCGACGACTTCGGGGATTTCGCTCATTTCGCCTCCAACGTAGGTGAACAAACCCTAGAACAGAGTCAGGCGACGTGCACCAACAGGGGCACTTCAACCTCGGCGGCCGTCATGCTGCCGTGCCTGCACTGAAGCACGAAGTGCCCTCCGTCGGCCGGGTCGTCGAATGACACGTCGGCGAATGGGACAAGCGCCACGTCACCCAATCGACGCAGTGCCGGCGGACGCACGACCGGCCCAAACCATGCCTCGTCAAGAATCTGCTGGCGGGACACGACCCATGCGACATCGCCGAACAACCCTGTGCACGTGTCGAGGAGTTCGCGCTCGGCACCGTTGGCGGCGTGCAACCATCGAAACCGTCCCTCGCCCGATTGACGACGGACGAGACGCATCACTTCGGGCGGAAGAGTGATTGTGTTGTCGCCGACGTGAACCTGACCGTGGTCGGCCGTCACGTAGAGCGCGGTGCCCGGCGGGAGCGCCGCGATGAGGTCGGCGACGAGTCGATCGCATGCACGAAGCTCGGCGTCGTAGTGGGCCCCGAAACCGCGCTCGTGGGCCACTTTGTCGAGTCCGTCGTAGTAAGCGTAAACGAGAGGCTCGCCCCGACCGAGAAGATCGGCGACGATGACGGGAATGCTGGAGGCCACACGCCAACCAGCGGGTAGCGACCCGCGTAGATGCGCTGCCGTGAACCCGGTGTCTTCGAGTTCGGCTTTCGAGACGACCGGGACCCGAACTCCCATGAACGGCGGACACGGCTGCACGTCGCTGGGCGCGTGAACCCGGCGCAGGTCGCCGCGTTCATCACCCCAGCGCAACGTGTTCATGACGCTTTGCCCCATGTCCATGCGGTAGCCAACGATGCCGTGTTCACCGGGGCACGTGCCGGTGGAGAGCGACGTGAGTGCCGTTGCCGTGGTGGTGGGTGCCACCGAAGTGATGACCGATCCGTCGAGGGCCGCAAGCGTTGGTGCGATGGCTCTGCGCGCATGCAGTTGGTTCCAACCCAGGCCATCGATCAGCAGCACGACGCGACGCTCGACGGTGGTGTCGTGAGGAACCATCCATTGCGGCACGTCGAGCACGGCTCCGGCGGGGCCGAGTGCGGCCCGCAACACCCAAGGCATGACATCGACGAGTGACCCGTTGCCGTATCGAGGCAAGACGGGCATCGGGTTCGTGGGCACACTCTGAGTTAATCAGGCGGCTGTGCGTTCGGGAATTCGGTGATGGCGGTCGGCCCAAGTGCCAGGTTCTACGATGAGGACGTGCGTGTTTCCACTAGAGGCGACTATGCGTGTCGCGCGTTGCTGTCGCTGGCATTGCACGCCGACACCTCCGGCCCCACGTCGGTGCGCGACATCGCCGAGCGGACCGGGCTCCCCCAGCCGTACCTTGAACAGATCCTGCTGGCACTGAAGGGCGCCGGGCTCGTGCGCTCGAAGCGGGGTGTCGGTGGTGGGTACGTCCTCGCGAAAGATCCCACCGAAATCAAGTTGGCCGAAATCATCTCCGCAGTCGACGGCCCGATCACCGTCGGCGACTTCGGCCAACCGCATCAAGATGGTGCGTGCAGCCACGAGGGACAATGCGTCTTGCTCGCCATCTGGGACGGCGCCGGCCAGCACATGCGGCACCATCTCGAGCAGTACACCCTTGCGGGTATTGCCGCGGCAGCCAAGGGCGATGCGCCGTGGCCCGAAATCAATCACCCTCACTGAGGCGCGCGATCAACGACTCGATGTCGGGTGGTAGCGGCGCCTCGAATTCGAGTTTCTCCTCGGTGTGTGGATGCACAAAAGACAAACGCACGGCGTGAAGGGCGGGCCTGCCGAACGGCACCGTTGATCGAACCCCGCCGTACGTCGCATCGCCCAGGACCGGATGACCCACCGCCGCAAGATGGACACGGATCTGGTGCGTGCGTCCCGTTTCCAGTTGGCAACGTACGAGTGTTGCCGTAATCGGCGAGCTGAACTCACGAACAACTTCATAGTGGGTGCGCGCAGCTTTGCCGTCGACACGTACTGCCATCTTGGTGAGCTCGCGCAGGTCACGTCCGATCGCGGCATCGATGACTCCGCTCTTCGCGTCGAAATGCCCGACGGCGACGGCGACGTACTCGCGGTGCACGCGCCGTGACGAAAGTTGATCGACAAGCGACTCGTACGCTTCGGACGAGCGCGCGACCACCATCAAACCGGTGGTGCCTGCATCGAGACGATGAACGATCCCTGGGCGCATCGGATCACCAACGCGGGCGATCTCGGGATACATGGCGAGGAGCCCGTGCACCAGGGTGCCCGTTGGATTGCCCGCGCCGGGGTGCACCACGAGTCCTTGCTGTTTGTTCACCACGACAACATCGCCGTCGGCGTAGAGAACGTTGACCGTCACGCTTGCGTCGGCCTGCGGCATCTCTTTTTCCGGCAAACGAGATGTATCGATCGAAATCGTTTGACCCTCTTCGAGTTTCACCTTCCCGGTGGCGGCCTGCTCACCGTCGACAGTGACACCCCCCGCTGCTATGAGTGCGGCGGATTGCGCACGACTCAGGTCGGCCAACAAGGCAACAACGCGGTCGAGTCGGTCCCCCGTGAGAGCGGGGGGAATCTGCTCTTCAATCACGGGGCTTCGCCACCCTGGTCGGCAGGCTCAGCGTTCTTTTCCGGTAGCAACGACGCGACAACCAATGCGCCCGCACCGACCACAATCGCGGCGTCGGCAACGTTGAAAATGGGCCACCACTGCAGATCAATGAAGTCGACGACCGCGCCCTGCAGCCACCCCTCTCCACGGAAAAGCCGATCGATGATGTTGCCCGCAGCACCACCTGCGACCAAGCCGACCAAGACCGATCCTGGCATCGTGTTTCGACGCAACCCAATAAGGAGATAGGCGACGACGATGACTCCCACCACCGCGATGATCGGGCCGATCCCCTGCCCCTTCGCGAAGGCCATACCGGTGTTGAAGGCGAGGTTGAATCGCAGCGAACCAACGATGTCGATGGTGTGCCCGTCACCCAACGCGTTGAGCGCCCAGTGCTTGGTGATTTGGTCGACGACAACAACCGCGACTGCGATCGCCAGCGTGACTTTACGGAGTGACTTCACCGGCGGCCGAGGCCCCCGACACGCTCTTCGACGAGTTCGGTGGTCCACGGAAGAGCCCTCGCCACCCTCGTCGTCGAACTGCACATCGCCCATCTCGGCGTCTTCGATGAGCTGGTTCGCCTCGTCTTCGAGCCGCGTGGCCTGACCAACCAACTTCGCCCTCTCTTCGAGAAGGAGATCACGCTGCGCGAAGAGGAACTTGAGATCGAACTCACGCGTCGAGGTGATTCCATCTTGTGACGGACCCTTGACGATGGGTGGCTTTTCCATCGCCTTCTTGCGGCGTTCGGCTTCTTTGCGTTCAACTTCCGCGCGACGCTCGGCTTCCTTAGTTCGCGTTCCTTCATGGCCTTCGCTGCGGCTGCTTGACGCAAACGGGCCTTCTTTTCGGCCTCTGCACGCTTCTTCTCTGCGGCACGTTTCTTGGCGGCGAGCTCACGCTCCTTCGCGGCCTTTTTCCGGGCAGCATCTTGCTTGGCGGCAGCAGGTGACGGCTTCTTCTTCGTGGCGGATTTTTTCTTGGCCACGACCTTTTTCTTGACGACGGGCTTCTTCTTGGCGACAGGCTTCTTCTTTGCAGCCGACTTCGTCTTGGCAGCGGGCTTCTTCTTTGCAGGTGCCTTTTTCTTGACCGGCGCCTTCTTGGTCGGCTTCTTGGCGGATTTCTTCGCCGTCTTCTTGATCGGCTTCCTCGCTGCCATCACCTTCTCCTGTCCGTGGGTGCGAGGAGTCTAGGACGCGACAGCCATCCAAATGCGTACTTCGGCCCCGTCCACGGCTTCGACGTGCTGTGGCTCACCCGAACCGGTTTCAAGGAGGACGGATGTTGCCAGGACTTCCCCCGCGATCATCTCGCGATGGGTTGCCAACTGGGCCAGAAAGTCGGCCGGCCCGTCGATTGCAACCCTCACGCGATCGCTGACGTTCAAGTCGAGGGTCCGGCGGGTTTGTTGGAGTGTTCGGATCATGTCGCGCGCCGCGCCTTCGGCCTCGAGTTCGGGCGTCACCTCGACGTCGAGCACAACCACTCCGCTCGAAGCCCCGAGTGCCGCGCTGGCGCTACCGGGCGCAGCGACCAGCTTCAGGGTGAATTCACCTTCGGCGAGTCGTTCGCCGGCCACGACCGGCACTTCATCCTCGATCGTCCAGTCACCCTTCTTCACCGCGCCGATGACGCTCTGCACCCGCGCACCAAGGCGCGGACCAAGCACCTTTGGCAACACCTGCAACTCGCGTGTCGCGACGGAGCCCACGTCGGTGGTGAAAACAACGTCGCGGACGTTCACTTCGTCGCGCACGATGTCGGCAAAAGCGGCAACACCCGAGAGGTCGGGCGACGCAACCGTGAGGGTCTGCAACGGCAGTCGGACGCGCCGACCGTGCGCTTTGCGCACCGAGAGCGCCGTCGAACAGACATCGCGAACTCCGTCCATCGCGACGACGAGATTCACATCAGCGGGAAGATCGTGGGCCGACGGCCAGTCGGTGAGGTGCACGCTGCGTTCGCCTGTGAGGCCTCGGAAAATCTCTTCTGCCAGCAGGGGCTGTAGCGGCGCGATGACGCGGGAAAGGACGTGGAGAACGGTGTGGAGGGTGTCGATTGCGTTCTGGTCGCCCGACCAAAACCGGTCGCGACTGCGTCGCACGTACCAGTTCGTCATCACATCGAGGAAGGACCGGATGGTCGCACACGCCTCGAAGAGGTCGTATGCATCGAGCTGCGCAGTGAGGTCGGCCACGAGGTTGTGTGTCTTCGCGAGGACGTACCGATCGAGCACATTGTCGCTGCTTGTCGACCACTTCCCGGTCTTGCCGTCGGCATTGGCGTAGAGCGAAAGGAAGTACCACGTGTTCCACAACGGCAACGCCACCTGACGCACGGTCTCGCGGATGCCTGCTTCGGTGACGGAGAAGTCACCGCCGCGCAGGATCGGCGACGACAACAGGTACCACCGCATGGCGTCGGCACCGTAAGTGTCGAATACCTTCATCGGGTCGGGGTAGTTGCGCAGACTCTTCGACATCTTTTGTCCGTCATCGCCCAACACGACACCGTGACCGACGCAAGTCGCGAACGCGGGTCGGTCGAAGAGTGCGGTTGCCAGCACGTGCATCGTGTAGAACCAGCCGCGGGTCTGCGCGACGTACTCGACGATGAAGTCACCCGGATAGTGATGCTCGAACCACGACTGGTTCTCGAAGGGATAATGCACCTGCGCAAAGGGCATCGACCCGCTCTCGAACCAGCAGTCGAGAACCTCGGGCACTCGCCGCATCATCGACTTGCCCGTGGGGTCGTCGGGGTTCGGGCGAACCAGTTGATCGATGGACGGACGGTGCAGATCGGACACCTTCACCCCGAAATCGGCCTCGAGTTGGGCAACACTTCCGTACACGTCAATTCGCGGGTAGGTCGGGTCATCGCTCTTCCACACCGGAATGGGTGAGCCCCAAAAGCGGTTGCGGCTGATCGACCAATCCCGCGCATTCGCCAACCACTTTCCGAACGTTCCGTGCTTGAGGTACTCGGGCACCCAACGAATTTGCTCGTTCAATTCGACCATTCGGTCGCGAAACTTCGTCACCTCGACGAACCAACTGGAGATTGCGCGATAGACGAGAGGTTGAGCGCAACGCCAACAGTGCGGGTATGCGTGGTCGTAGCTGTCGTGGCGCACGACATGACCCGCGTCCTTCAGGTGGCGAATCACCTGGGGATTCGCTTCGAACACGTGCGTGCCAACCCACGGCGTGATCTCGGCCGTGTAGCAACCCTTTTCGTCCATCGGGCAGACGGTCGGAATACCGACGGCGTTGCAGGCGTTCTGGTCGTCCTCGCCGAAGCCCGGCGCCATGTGAACCACGCCGGTACCGTCTTCAGTGGTGACGAAGTCGCCGGGCAAAACTTGAAATGCGTTCGGCGTATCGGCAAGGAACGAAAAAAGTGGCGTGTACCTGCGCCCGACGATCTCGGAACCCTTCAGCGTGCCGACACGCTCTGCCCCGTCGAGCTCTTTTTCGTAGGACCCAAGGCGTGCCTCGGCAAGGACGTAACGGCTCCCGTCACTTCCGCGCATCACCGCGTAGTCGATGTCGGGGCCGACGGCGAGCGCAAGGTTCGAGGGCAGGGTCCACGGCGTCGTTGTCCACGCGAGTATGCGCTCACCGCTTTCGAGCTGGAACCACACTGTGAGAGCCGGGTCCTGTCGGTTGCGGTACACGTCGTCCATGCGCGTTTCGGTGTTCGACAGCGGTGTCTCGCAGCGCCAGCAATAAGCAAGCACTCGAAAGCCCTCGTACACGAGGCCCTTGTCCCACAGAGTTCGGAATGCCCACATGACGCTTTCCATGTACGACAGGTCAAGCGTCTTGTAATCGTTTTCGAAGTCGACCCACCGGGCCTGGCGCGTGACGTAACGCTCCCACTCGTTTGTGTAACGCAACACGCTCGTACGACATGCCTCGTTGAACTTGTCGATGCCGAATCGTGCGATCTCGGGATGACCCGAGATTCCGAGCTCCTTCTCGGCCTCGACTTCGGCCGGCAGCCCGTGGCAGTCCCAGCCGAACCGCCGCTCGACACGCCGACCGCGCATTGTCTGGTAGCGCGGCACCGCGTCCTTCACGAAACCGGTGAGAAGGTGACCGTAGTGCGGAAGGCCGTTGGCGAATGGAGGACCGTCGTAGAAGACGAATTCATTTGCGCCGTTGTCACCTGCCGAACGGTTGTCGACGGAAGCGACGAAGGTGCGGTCACCTTCCCAGAAAGCCTGGACTGCGCCCTCGAGGGCGGGAAAGTTCGGCTGCGGGTCGACCTTCGGGTAGGGCACGGCTCTGCAGGGTATTGGTTCTGCGGAAAATCAGGCGATTCCGCAACGCAGGATGAGTCGGCCAACGACGAATTGCAGGGCCAAAATCACCACGATCGGCGAGAGATCAAACCCGCCGAGGGGCGGAAGAAACCGACGCGCATAGCCGAGGAGTGGTTCGGTGACCTTCCACAGCACCTCGTGGATCTTGCTCATCGGCCCGCCGCTGCGCAAAGGAAACCACGACAAAATGATGCGCACGAAGATCACGAGCACGTAGATGTTGAGAACCGAACAAAGAAGTTCGCGCATGGGGGGTCTCGTTGATCAGTCGAACTGCGAGTGACGCTGTGCGCCCGGCTTGAGGAGAAACACTCCGGACGCCACACGCTCCATCGTTCCGTTGAGTGCGTAGCAGATGCCACTGGCGAAATCGATGAGGCGACGCATCACCTCGGGCTCGGTCGTTTCGAGATTCATGATGACCGGTTGGCCTTCCTTGAAGCGATCGGCGATTTCCTTCGCCTGCTCGAAACGTTGCGGGCGGACGGTTACGGGCTCGCCGCCGGCTGCTGCGAGCGGCCGAACAGTTGCGGTTTGACGCGGCGTGCCGACCGGACGAAGACGCAGACCCGAGTCGTCTTGGCGCGGATAGCCACCGGTTTCGGCAGGCATTGCGCCGCCCTCGTCGTCGTAGTCGTAGTCGGTGCGCGGTCGTGGAACGCGTCCCGACGGATCTGCCGGATACCCGCGCGCCGGACGTGCCGGGCGCTCCATCTCGACAGACATGTCGTAGTCGTCGTACGCATCGTCTGCACCAAGGCCGAGATAGTCCATTGCCCGTCTCCACATCGACATGTGGGAAAGGTTACCCGAGCGCTTCAGCCCGAACGGGGACGTTCACCGAAGATTCCCGACCCCACACGCACGATTGTGGAACCCTCCTCGAGCGCGATACGAACGTCATGCGTCATCCCCATCGACAGTTCGACGACTCCGAGATCGCGCGCGATCTGCGCAGCCAGGCGAAAAGCGACACGCGTCGCGGTCGGGTCGGCGTCGGTTGGCCCCATGGTCATGAGGCCCTCGACGATCAGCCCCGCCTCGCGTGCCGCCGAGACGATCGATGCCACGTCGCCCGGCGCACACCCGGACTTCTGGTCTTCGGCCGTGGAGTTGACCTGAACGAGGATGCGCGGTGCTCGCCCAAGACGCTCGGCTTCCCTTGCGAGTGCGGCCACCACGGAGGCGCGATCGACGGTGTGCCACAGCGCAACGTGCGGCGCAAGTGACTTCACCTTGTTCGACTGAAGATGACCGATGAAATGAATCGGCAACGGGGCCGGCCCGCCAAGACGTTTGATCTTGTCGAGGATCTCCTGGGCGTAGTTCTCTCCCACGGCATCGCATCCGCATTCGGCCGCCAGGTCGTAGGTCTCGACCCCGAAGGTCTTCGTGACGGCAACAATGCGGGCGGCATGCGCATCGCCTCGAGTTTCGGCGATGAGACGCCGGAGGTTGGCGACGCGCTCAACTACGACTTCGCGCGATGGCGCAGTGGTCACGTTGATGACCGCGTGATGCGGTGGGTCCTACTTGAGGAACGACGGAACGTCGAAGTCGTCGTCGCCACTCGTGTCGAGCGGGTCCTTGCCAGCGAGCGTGTCACGCACAACCGGCCGCGGTTGGGCATCGACGGAACGCAGCGACGCACGCTTCTGTTCGCCCGCCTCCCAGCGGTCGAAGCCCGCGGCAATGACCGTGACGCGGATTTCGTCGCCGAGCTCGTCGTCGATGACGGTTCCGAAGATGATGTTCGCGTCGGGATGGGCAACTCCGTGCACAACCTCGGCAGCCGCATTCATCTCGAAAAGCCCCATGCTGGATGGACCAGAGATGTTGAGGAGAATTCCCCGCGCACCGTCGATCTGGGCCTCGAGCAGCGGGCTCGTGATGGCAGCTTTTGCGGCAACGACCGCGCGATTGTCCCCGCTGGCATGACCGATACCCATGAGGGCCGTTCCTGCATTGCTGAGGATCATCTTCACATCGGCGAAGTCGGTATTGACGAGGCCCGGCGTGGTGATGAGGTTGGTGATACCCGAAACACCGTCGAGAAGGATGTCGTCGGCCATCTTGAACGCATTCAGCAGACTCGTCTTGTCGTTTGCGACGGTGAGCAGTCGATCGTTCGGGATCACGATCAGCGTGTCGACTTTTTCCTTCAGCTTCTGGATGCCATTGTCGGCCTGTGTGGCGCGGCGACGGCCTTCGAAACTGAACGGGCGCGTGACAACGCCGATGGTGAGCGCGCCAAGCGAACGAGCGATCTCCGCGATGACGGGAGCCGCGCCGGTACCGGTGCCGCCGCCCTCACCTGCCGTGATGAAGACCATGTCGGCGCCGCTGATCATCTCTTCGATTTCATCGCGGTGCGCCTCGGCTGCGGATGCACCCACTTCGGGATTGCTTCCTGCACCGAGACCGCGGGTGAGGTCGCGACCGATGTCGAGCTTCACGTCGGCATCCGACATGAGGAGTGCCTGCGCGTCGGTGTTGACAGCGACGAACTCGACCCCCTTCAGGCCGGCATCGATCATGCGATTGACGGCATTGACTCCACCGCCGCCGACACCGACGACCTTCATCACTGCGAGATAGTTCTGGGGCGCTCCGGCCATGGGCCAAGACCTCCGGGAGATCGAATAATTGGTGGGGTCATCTTTCCACGTTGGGCCACAAAACTGGTGAATACCGCCGACATTTGTCGGTCGAGCC
This sequence comes from Actinomycetota bacterium, assembly GCA_009919275.1. Classification (GTDB taxonomy): domain Bacteria; phylum Actinomycetota; class Acidimicrobiia; order Acidimicrobiales; family Ilumatobacteraceae; genus F1-20-MAGs119. Next base: position 1,945 of record RGCG01000005.1, on the reverse strand, counting down.
CGTGAGGCGGATCAGCGACCCGCGAGAATGGGGTCGCCGCTCGACAAATCGATGCCCTTCAGGCTCTGCGGGTCGGTACGCCGCAACACGAGCACGAGCGAGACCATCTTCGAGCGCAGATCCGTCGGGCGACCGAAGGTGACAACGGCCCCCGAGCGCAGCGTCATCAAGAGATCGGTCCCACCGACAACCCCCATGTTCAGCATGAGCGGGGCGACCTCGGGCGGAAGCGAGGCGGAGACCTGGGCGGCTGCGGTGTACACGTCGTCAGCCTGACCACCGGCGGGCAGGTCGGGGCCAACCCCCGTGATCTGCGTGTAACCCGTCGGTTGTCCGTTCAAGACAGTGATGACCCTGCCATCGATGTCGATGACACGCGCCTGGTTGTCCGAGCCGAGATACCACGCAATCGGCTTGCGTTCGGAAATGTCGAAAAAGACGGTGGACGGAAAACGACGCTTCACTTGGGCGTCGCGAACCCACGGATCAGTCTTCAGAAACGATTCAACCGCGCCGAGGTCGACACTGAAGATCGACTTTCCACGCACCATCTCGTCGGCCTGGGCAATGGTCGCCTGCGCTGTGTAGCGGGCGCCGTCGATCGACACGTTGCGAACGCCAAAGATGGGCGACGCGAGAACCGCGAGCACAATGCCGACCGCCAGCACGGGCACACCGACCCACGCAAGCACGCGGAGCCTGCGTCTGCCTTCTTCGCGGCGCACCGCGATGCGCCGCAACCGGAATCTCCGATCACGTTTCACCACGCCATCGCTGTCGTCGGTGGGTCGCAGGACCGGCCCGGTGAGTTCGGTGTCCTCGATCACAAGTGGTGGCTTGCGCGCGTGGGTGAGCTCATCGTCGGAGACAAGATCGAAACCATCGATGAGAACGGTCTCGGTTTCCCCCTCCGGCACCACGACAGGCGCGGGTGGACTCGGGACTTCGACCGAGTGCTTTTCGAAGGCGGTCGTCAGTTCGTCGAGCACGTCGGCGGGAACGTCACTGATCGCTCGCACGACGGGCACTTCGCCCGTTACGCGGGGGGCGCCGTCCTCGGGTGTCTCGTCGTTGGTCATACGTCAGTCGCCGTGTTTATTCGTCGTTCGACGGTGTTCATTCGTCGTTCGACGGTCCCGGCGACTTCCAGCCTTGCAGCCCCGCCACGCGTGTCGTTGTCTTTGTGCCCCGCGAACGGAAGGCCTGGGGGAAAGCCGATGAGTCGCACTTCACTGCGCAACGAAAGTCCTTCGGCTTCGAGAACACGGCGATGTACCTCGAGCATCACGCGCAACACGTCAGCGCTTCGCGCACCGGGGTCGGCTTGGATGAAGTTCGCGTGCTTGTCGCTGACGGCCGCTGCGCCGATGCGCAGGCCCCGCAGACCGAGTCTGTCGATGATCTCCCCCGCCGAACGTGCCCCGTTGTCAGGGTTGACAAAGACGGAGCCCGCGTTCTGTCCACCCGGCTGGTTGTCGCGTCTCCAGCGCACGATGTCGGCGATTTCCCCATCACCGCACCCGGGAGTGGCACCGCGCAAACTCATCCGAACGTTGACGACGACGTGATGGTCGTCGAGATCGGACCCCCGAAACCGAAGACCCAATTTCTCGGCATCGACACGCCCAACCCGACCGGTGCGCAGGTCGACCAGTTCGACATCGACGAGTGACGCCATCATGTCGGATCCGTGCCCACCAGCGTTCATGCGTACCGCACCACCGACCGTGCCCGGAACCCCCACCGCCCATTCGAATCCTGAAACCCCGAGAGAACTCAACTGTCGCGCTGCAACGGGCAAAGGCGTCGCGCCACCAACCTCGACCACGATGTCAGCCCCGGGTTGAACATCACCCACAACGCGCACGCCGGTCGCGAATTCGCCGAGCACCACGCAGAGTCCGGCAAAGCCGGAATCGGACACGAGCATGTTGCTGCCCCGACC
>RGCG01000040.1 GCA_009919275.1 Actinomycetota bacterium | reverse complement strand
GGCCCGACCTCCGAGGCGTTGAACGTCGTTGCGGACGGCCACGCGGAATCGTCGAAACCGGGAGCTGCCCATTGTTCCGGTACAGGAAGAATCCGCGACTCACAGTCAACCAACGGATCACTCGAAGTCACGCAGTCCGGATTCAATGGAGCGGTACGAACCGGATAGGCCTTCCAGGAGTTATCGGTGACCGCCACCAGACGACCCGAGTCAACATCGGTTATCTGGGCGATGACGCCTCCGTCACCAATCTGTTGGCGATCCGTTCCGATGTATTCCAACCCCGAATCGTTCTCGACATAGTCCTTCACCTCGAGGGCAAGTGTTAGTGGATACGTCGCCGAGAAAGTGATTGTTTCGGAGTTGAATGATCGTTCGGTGGTGATGGGCACCGAGTCCTCGCCGACTTTCTCACCGTTGACATACAACGCAAACCAATTGTCAGCCCAAATCTCCGCCGTGAATTGATGGCTCGCGGCAACTTCTGGCGACGACGTGTCGAGCACAAGTGACGCGGGGCTACTGACGGTGCCGATGCTGTTCTCTCGGGACGTGGAGCCGCAACCCGTGAACAAGAGAACGGCAACGATACAGAAAGTCATTCTCTTCATCGTGCGTATGTTTCTGTTCTTGTCATGCCGGCTTCATCGGTGAAAGTGAACGTGACCATGGAACCGTCGATCACGTACGAGACCAAGAACTTCGAACCTTCGAGCGTGTATTCCAGTTCGTAATGATTCGTCAGTGGTGACCTGAAGTCCGTAATTGCGGCTCCTCGTAACGGCTCTCCCGGAGGTCGGATCGGCTTGGTCACCGGTTGTGGGTCTATCTGGTCGGCCACAACTTTGACCACACCAACCAGTCCACCATTTGCGTACGGATAGGAGGAGGTGCCGTGATAGTGGTAACCGAGATCTTCATCCGCATGTCCATTCCATTCGTCGAGCTCACCGACGGCCGAACCATCGGACTCGGTTGTTCCGTATATCGGGTACCCGTCGAGGGCGTACGCGATCGGGGCCGTTCCGGTTTGAGCCTGCAGGTGCAATGGCGCAACGTGATAGTGATAGTCATCGGCGCGTCCGCAATGCCCGCCCCACTGGTCAAGCTCGCCGGCCAGGTAAGCATCGTCACCCCGATTGTTCAGAGCGTTGAAGATCGGCACGCCGTTCACTGCGATTGCGATTGCTCCTCGGTAGAGGCCCGATCGGGCCGATACCGGAGTTGCCGCCCTGGTGGGTATGGCCGGAAATCGCCAAGCGTTCGCACCGAAATACGGTTGTGGCAGTGGAAACTGCTGTTGCCAGCTCTTGATGCCAACCATCATGTTGTGTTTTGGAATTCCGTCACTTTCGACCATCCAAAGATCTCCCTCGCGGAACACCTCCACAGTTTCGGCAAAGTGTTCGAACCCGGCCAGTGTCTGTAGAGCAGGTGGCGTCGTCGAGGTCGTCTCCGAGTTTTGTGTCGCGCTTGACGCCGTCTGGGTCGTCGAGTCGATTCGCGAATCACCGGACTTTCGACAGGAGGCCAGAAGAATTCCGCCCAGACCCAAGACACCCAAACCGACAAGCGTGCGTCGATCGATGGTCGTCGGGTGATTATGTGGATGACCGAGTTCATGTGGACGAAGGCCGTCCTTTGATTCACACATCGTGCCTACGACCTTTCGTCGGGTACCCGTAGAACGGTAGATGCGAAACGCGAAAATCAGGTAAGAGACTCCGCTTCCAACCGCAGTTCCTGGATTCCTTCTCGAACAACGGAAAACTGCGGTTGGCGTCATGAACTACCATCACAACATGATCACAGGACGGTGTTTGTGCGAAGCGGTCACCTTCGAGTTGACGGGTGACCTGATTGCAACTGCGGTGTGCCACTGCGACCGCTGCCAGCGGCAGGGCGGTTCGGCCTTTTCGGTCAACCTCGTGGCCCACGAGTCGCAACTGAAGGTGAAGGGCGAGCTGAAGACCTTCGAGGAACGCGGCGAACGCAAGGACGACGTGTACGTGCGGCGCAAGTTCTGCCCGGGCTGCGGGTCGCCGATCGTCTCGGAACTGGCCAAGTCGAACGGCATCATCGCGGTGAAAGCCGGCGTGCTCGACGACAAGTCGTTGGTCAACCCAACGGTCGAGGCGTGGTGCGTCGACCGCCAGCCGTGGGTGTCGCTGCCCGGCATGGCACTGTCGATGGAACGAGAAGAGCCCTAGGCGACATCGCCCGAGCGAACGAAAAAGGCCCGGACCGTGCGGTCCGGGCCTTTTCTACGATGGTGGCGGGGGCAGGATTTGAACCTGCGACCTTCGGGTTATGAGCCCGACGAGCTACCGGGCTGCTCCACCCCGCGTCGTGGGGCGAAGTGTATCGGCCGGACGGGTGTCTCCAACCCGTGACGCGAGAACACCGCGGCGCTCCTTTTCACAGATGGCTCGAGCGTGGCAACCATCGAAGTGGTCGTTGACCACGCCCATCGACTGCATGAAGGCGTACATCGTGGTGGGTCCGACAAACGACCAACCTCTCTTCTTCAGCGTTTTCGATAGGGCCGTCGATGCGGCCGTGCTCGCCGGCAACGATCCAATCGCCGCCGGTGCGGGACGTCGGGCGCGGTCGGCATGGCTCCAGACAAGGTCGGCGAGCGACTCCCCTGCACGGTGCATCTCGTTGAGTCGGCGGGCGTTGTTGATGGTCGACTCGATCTTTCCGCGGTGACGAATGATTCCTGCGTTGCCAAGAAGCTTGTCGACGCGGGCGTCGTTGAAACGTGCGACTTTGACGGGGTCGAATCCGGCAAAGGCCTCGCGGAAGGCGTCGCGCTTGCGGAGCACGGTGATCCAGGCGAGTCCGCTCTGGAAACCCTCGAGGCAGATTTTTTCAAAGAGCCTCGTGTCGTCGGTGACCGCACGCCCCCATTCACGGTCGTGATAGGCGACATAGTCATCGCTCCCCTCGCACCAGGAACACCGCACGATCGTCTTGCCCACGGAACAGTCATACCATTCCGCGAGCGCGCTCGTGATTACGCTTGAAGGCGATGGCGAAGAAGCCCGGCTTCAAGAAATTCAGGAAGTTGGTCGTGACCGACATCGATGAGTTGCGTGCCGGCTTCGCCCAGATGCGAAACGACCTCGACGTCACTCGCAAGCAACTCGACGAAATGATCGCCATGAACGACGATCTGATGGCGGCCAACAACAAGGTGGTTGCCGACCTGCGTCTTCTCGACGATCGCCTGGTGCACATGGGTCGAGAGTTCGCCAATCAAATTCACGAACTTGCGACCGGCATTGACGGCTTGGAGAAGCACGCCGATTCCGTGTCAGCCGAAGCCATCGCCGAGTTGCACTCGGTGCAGGCACGGCTCGCAGCCGAGCAAGTTCGCTACGAAATCGCCTTCCGCCAAGACCTCGCGGAGATTGCCGACCAGTTGCGCCGCAACCGGTGAACAACCCCTCACCCCACCATCCGCACCGCGGCCGACTCAGGGGCCATGGGTACTTCAAGCGACTCGGGCCCGGCATCGTCACCGGCGCAGCCGACGACGACCCGTCGGGCATCGGCACCTACTCGCAGGTTGGCGCCGCCTTCGGCTTGCAGTTGGTGTGGACGACCCTCGTCGCGTTGCCTTTCGCAATCGCGGTGCAGGAAGCCACCGCACGCCTGGGTCTTGGCGCGGGGCGAGGACTTGCTTCGCTGATCAAGGACAACTTCCGACGCTGGGTCCTTTTCGTCGCACTCGTTCTTGTCGTTGGTGCGAACACGTTCAACATCGGTGCCGACCTGGGGTCGATGGCCGCGGCAACCAACCTCTTGGTTCCGATTCCCCAGATCGTGCTCGTGATCGCATTCGGTGTCGGAATTGCCGTACTTGAGATCGCCGTCCCCTACCGCCGCTACTCGCGCATTCTGCGCTGGTTGTGCCTGTCGCTTCTTTCCTACCTGGTCGTGCTTTTCGTCGTCGACGTGGCGTGGTCCGACGTTGCATCGAATCTCTTCGTTCCCGGGCTGGAGTTCGACAAGACGCGGATTGCTGCCTTGATTGCGGTGTTCGGTACCACCATCTCGCCCTATCTCTTCTTCTGGCAGACATCGGAGGAAGTTGAGGAACTGAACGACGGATCGACACATGGTGAACCGACACGCGGTCAGTTGGCCGCGATGCGCGGCGACGTTGTCGCCGGCATGTCGTCGGGCGTCATCACGATGTTCGCCATCATGGTGACGGCGGCATCGACGCTGCACACGAACGGCATCACAACCATCGGCACCGCCGACGAGGCGGCACAGGCCCTCGAGCCATTGGCGGGTCGATTCGCAGGACTGTTGTTCACCCTCGGCATCCTGGGGACGGGGCTTCTGGCCGTACCGGTGCTGGCCGGGTCGACGTCGTACGCGATCGCCGAGACGTTTGGTTGGCGCGAAGGTCTGAGCCTGAAGATGTCGCAGGCGCGAGCGTTCTACGGCGTGATTCTTGGATCGATGATCGCGGGCATGGTGATGAACGTGGCCGGGCTCGACCCGGTGCGTGGGCTGTATTGGTCGGCGATTCTGAACGGCTTCGCCGCACCTCCACTCATCGTGATCATTTTCCTGCTCGCGCGAAAACGATCGATCTTGGGCGACAACGCAAGCGGCAAGGTGTCACAGGTCGTCGTGCTGCTGGCAGCAGTACTCAGTGCGGCACTACCGATTGCTTATTTGTTCGCGCGCTGAGCTTCAGCCGCTGATTGACTGAAGTGCTCGACGAATGAGCTCGCGGGCCGCCGCCTGCTTTTCCTGGAAGGCAGCGAAGTCGGGGGGCGTCTGCGCGAGTGCTGCGTCGGCCTCGGCAAACAGTTCGTCGGCGCGGGCCAACAACTGCGCCGGCGTTTGACCGGTCGTGTCGGGAGTCGTCGTGTCCGTGGTTCCCGAACCGGTTGTCCCGCTGTCGGGCGCTCCCGTGTCGGTTGTCGAGTCGGTACCGGTCTCGGGCGTTTCGGGTGCCCTGCCATCGTCGACTCGATCGCCGAGGTCGGTGTCAAAACCCGCAAACAGCTTGCCGATTGCCAGTGTCACCGAGTCGGCGATCACCGACTGGTCGCCGTACGACGCCAGCACCTTGCGCACGAAGACCTGCCGGGCGGCACTGTCGTCGGGACGTACGAAGAGCGGCCTGACATAGACCAAACCCTTGCCGACGGGCACGATTTGTAGGTCGCCGAAGACAACACGCGAGCCGCGAAGGTCGAGCGGCGTAATCGTTTGAGAGATGATCGGATCGCTGTCGAACTGGGCCGCCACCGTGGCCGGGCCGGGCGGTAGCGGATCGTTGAATTCGTAGAGCGTCAATCGCCCGAACGAATCGGGGTCGCTGGAGACGACCATCATCGACCGCAGTTCCTTGCGAGCATCGTCGGCAGAGAAGGGCACGAACGGACGCAGCATCGAAAACGTCGGGCTCTTTGCCTTGCCGGTGGGGTCGTGGAAGATGGTGTAGTAGGGCTCGAAGCGTTCGACGTTTGCTTCTTGCACGTCGACTGCGTCACCGGTGCCCGTGGCCGTGCCGGCGAGTCCGCCGGCGAGGGCGGTCGACTGCTCGGGCTCGAGCGGGGGTGCTTGGGCGACGCTCCACGCGCCGTCACGATTGAAGAACAGGCTGGGGTCGTCGAAATGGTACTTCGCGTACACGTTTGTCTGCACGCGGAACAGGTCTTCGGGGTAACGGAAGTGGGCGCTCAGCGACTTCGGGGCCTTGTCACCGTCGGTGAACAGTTTCGGAAACACATCGCGCCACATTCTGATGATGTTGCGTGCGTAGTTGAACGAGTGCGAAAGGCCGCCGCCGGGCGTCAGCTGGTCGGTGTTCGCGCGTTGAGCGTACGGGTACCGGCTGGTCGACGTGAACGCATCGATCACCCAATCCACCTTGCCGTCGTGCACGACCGGATACGGGTCGGCATCGAAGGTGAGAAACGGGGCCAGCTTCTCGACGCGATCACGCACGTCGCGTACGAGGAGAATCTGCGACTTGTCGTCAATCAAGCGCGAGCCAAAGAGGTTGTACTCGCCGAAGTTGATGGCTAGAGCGATGCGCTTCAGGGTGCCGTCGAGTTTGATGCCGGCTTTGCCGGCATATGGCTGAGCCTTCACGTTTGCGCAGGGCTGCTCGCTGTTGCCGGTGTTGGTGATGGCATAGGTCAAAGGACCGTTGCCGAAGTACAACTCGGGGCGCTTGACACCGAGGTCGATGTAAACGGGACGCCCATCGCTCGTCACCGAACTGGCAGGGGCAGCCACGACGCCGCAGCCGTGCGTATAGAGAAGGTGACGCGAGACCCACGTCCCGTTCGGAATACCGGCCGAGTTCAGTTCGCGCGTGGCGAGCATCACCTGCTGCAGCCGTCCGTCGATCGAGTAACGGTCGACGTCAAGGTCGCGAATTGCGTAGAACGAGGTGAGACCTTGGTCGAGCGAGAACCGATCGCGCATCTGCGTGGGTTCGAGCTGTCGCACGTCGCGAAGCGAGGCCACATTCGCTTCGACATCCTTGGTGCCGATGTCGCCGACCTCGAAGTCGACCTTGTCGACGGTGTCGAGGCCAAGCGCGGCCTTGGTGGCATCGAGGTTGCGCTCGATATAGGGCAATTCGCGGCTGCTGACGTTCGGCTGCACAACGAACCGTTGGATGATGGCCGGATACACCGTTCCGGCAACCAACGCAACGATGGCCCAGAGTCCGACGGCGAGGACCGGCAAACGCCACCCACGCTGGCGCACGTTCCACAGGAACAGGAGCGCGACGGCGATCGAGACGAGGATCATCAAGTTGAGTGCCGGCAACTGCGCCTTCACGTCGGTGTATGTCGCGCCCTGCACGACACCACGAGTCGACCGCGTCAGGTCGAAACGCTGCAGCCAGTAGTCGGCCGCACGCACGAGGGCAAGACCCGCGAGAAGCACCGACACATGCACCTTGGCCTGCGGGCTCACACGCTGTTCCGGATCCTGTACGCGAATCGAACCGTTCACGTAGTGCAGAACACCGGTGATGATGGCAACCAACACCAGTGCGCCAAAGAACCACGTGACGATGAACTCGGAAAACGGCAGACGGAACACGTAGAAGCCGACGTCGTTACCGAAGAGGGGGTCGTCGACACCGAACGACTTGTGATTGCGGAACATCATCCAGTTCTCCCACTGCGCAGAGGCTGGGAGACTGATGACGAGCCCGAGGATGATTGCGATGACGGTGCGTGTGAGGCGACGGCGCTTGCGCAACACGGTGCGCAGTTGGGCGAGTGCGCGCTGCTCTTGCGAGTCGGGCACGGAGACCGGCGCGATCCTGTCGGCGATCGCCAGGTTGACCCAGAGAAGCAACGCGAAGATCAATGTGAAGGCGCCGATGAGCGCCACTTTGGTGCCCACAATTCCCCAGTAGACGTCGGTGCGGCCGAGCGAACGGTGCCACAACACGTTGATGTAGAACGAAGACAGACTGCGGGCCGACAAGATCAGCAGCAGGAGAAACGCGACAACAACGATGATGGCGATACGACCGCGTCCGGGCTTGCGGATCTTCAGGCGGGGTATACGTGGGGAATTACCGGGCAAATCCGAGGGGTTGCGCACGTCCGCAGGCTAGTTCGGCATGGGCGCCAGCAGGCAACGGCAGCCAGCATGTGCAAGCGGTTGCGCGTGACCCGTGGGGAATTCGTTGCCGAGCGCAACACAACCTGCAAGCGAGTTGTCTTCCGCATCAGCACACGCCGGTCCGTTTGGATCGACCATCCAACACACCTGTGTGCCGGGTGCAAACGTGACGTACATACCCCGCGCATAGGCAAGGCATGCGATGTCGTCGATGTGTTCGTCGATCTGGGTCGACTTCCACTGGCGATACACGCCTCGGATCGCCTTGGCCGCACCTTCCTTGTCCGATGCGTGAGCAGCCAGAACATCGGTGATCTTGTCGCGCAGCGGCGTGATGAGGAGACGCTTCACGGTTTCGGTGACTGCGGGTGACACGTCACCCTTCGTCGGCATGCGCTTGACCGACTCGTTCACCGACGTCGCGCCGGCCTTTGAAGCCGCCATCACCTCGTCGTTCAGTGCGTCGACGTATTTGGCGGCGTGGTCTCCGAGCGCACCACACATCGACTTCAGGTCCATCACGGGCTTGCGCCGGCGCAGGTATTCGAGAACCTCGTTCTCTTCGTCGGCCAGCACACGCTTCAAGTTGCGCGACATCTTTGTGACGAGCGGTGCAAGCGCCTCACTGCGACGCGCGAATGCGGCATCGTCGTGAACGGGTTCGACCGGCATCGCAACGTTGACCGGGGCAGGAACCGACTTCGTGTCGTCGGTCTTCTTGCGGGTTTCGACAACCTTGCCGTCGGCCACCTTCGACACCGACGAGGCGCGCAGGCGCGCGAAGATGTCGTCGACCTGGTCGCGCGGCGCGACGGGGGGCTCGATGACGGGGGGTTCGGGTGCGGAATGGTCGACGCTCGGATGCTCGGGGTTGACGCGCGCGGGTTCGGGGCGTGGACGGTCCTTCCCGAACAGCGACACGACGTTCGACTGCGTCTCGGCCGGCGCGGGCACCTCGGCCACCGGTTCATCGACCGGTTCTTCCGTTTCAATCGTTCCTGTGTCGACCGTGTCGGTTTCGACCGTGCCTACTTCGACCGTGCCTTCTTCGACCGTCGTCACGTTGGTGATGACCGTGTCCTCGACGATGTCCTCGACGATTTCCTTGACGGTGACCACTTCTTCGATGGTTTCGACAATCTGAACCGTCTCGACGACCTCGATGGTGACGGCCTGCGGTTCGACGATTTCTTCCTTCTCGCGGTCGAACATCTGCACGACGGGCGCGTTCAACACGATGGGTTGAACCGGCCCGGTGGTTGGTGCGAGGTTGACGAATTCACGCGGCAGGTCGTCGTCGACGGAGACAAGTCCCGTCATCACGTCGTCGGTCGCCAGGCGCGCACGCTCGAAAGCGTTCAGTAGCCGATCGCGGTTGGCGACGAGCTGCTCAATCTGGGCCCGAGCCAATTCGCGCCGACGGGCCAATTCGGACAGCACCTTCTCGCGATAGTCGCGTGCCTCGTTCACCATTTCGCGACCCTGTTGCTTGGCCAACTCGATTTCGGCCTCGGCGTCGGACGCGGCATCTTCGCGACGGCGTACCGCCTCGAGCTCGGCTTCTTCCCGCAGGCGGGCGGCGTCGGATGCCGCTTCTTTCACCAGTCGGGTGGCGTTTTCTTCCGCGCGTTGGCGGATTTGGGTGCTGGCCTCGCGTGCCGCGGCCAAAACTCGGGCAGCCTCCTCGCCGAGAAGCGCGGTCACGACGTCTTCGTCGAGCATGCCGGGGGCCGACATGCCCCTCGTTTGCATGGCTTTGAGTTCACTTTCGAGGAAACGCTCGCGCTCTTGCAGCCGGGCCAATTCGGCCGACACCATCCGCAGGAAGTCGCGAACCTCGGCCTGGTCGTATCCGCGGCGGGCAACGGTGAATGACGCGGCGCTGACGGCCGCGGGCGACGAGGGGTCGGGACGTGAGAACGAAATCGCCATTTGTGAAATGGTACGCCCGGCCACCCATCCAAACGTGGCATTCGGCGATCGGCTGCACGGACGCTATGAAGCGGGCAGGGACCCGCCGCCGTACTTCTTCAATGCGGCGAGCGCTTCGTCGAGCGTGCCGACGGGAATGATGGTGAGTGACGACCCGACCGCCGCTCGCGCGGATGCGATCTCTTCAGCGGTCTGCGACTTCGGGACAAGGAAGACGTCGGCGCCGTTCTGCTCCACTGCGACCGCCTTCTGACGCAGGGCACCGATTGCTCCAACGACGCCGTCTTCGGCGATCGTGCCAGTCGCGGCGACTTCTGCCGTTCCCATCAGATTGCCGGGTGTCAAGTCGTCGAGAAGGGCGAGCGTGAAGGCAAGCCCGGCCGACGGGCCGCCAATCGAGTCGGTGGAGATATCGACTTCGAAGGGCACATCAACGGTGCGCGTGTCGGCCGGGACGATGCCGATGATCGTTCGCTTCGGATCGTCGGGGCTTGCGATCAGACGCACCTTTTCCGTGCGTCGCGTCTCTGTTGGGTTCGAATTCAACGTGTTGACCACCAACTCGACCACATCCCCGACACGACGGCCCTCCATCGCCTTCACAAGAACGTCGAGGGTCGGTGTTGGCGTGCCGGCCAGCGACTCGATGACATCACCCGGGTTCAACACCTTGCATGCCGAGTCGGGAGTGGGGTCGTCATCGCATATCACCTGCTCCACCACCACCGAGCCGTAGTTCAGGGCAACCTCGTAGCCGAGGCGCTTCAGCGCGACATACTCAGCGATCTGTTTCGCCCCCACCATGGCCTGGAAACCGAGCCGCCGTTGTTCGACGGGTGAACGTTCCCCGAACCGCTCGATCTTCGTCTCGACGACGATGTCGTCGTCGACCCAGCCCACGAAACCTTCGAGAGCGGTGAGTTGCGAGCCGTACGCGGTGACGAACCGCACACTGTTGTCGCTGGGATAGCGCGTGACCTCGCCAGCTCCTGTGCCGAACCCGAGACGCGGTGACACCGCATCGACCGACCCGGGTGCAGTTTCCCAACGTTCGATCGTCGTCGCACCGGCAACGATGACCGTCAGGAGAACAAGCCACGACACCGTGAGCATCGGCAGGGCCCACCACAACCGTCGCGACGACGTTCCGTGCTTCTCGCCATGACCCATAGCGATTGGCAGATGCGCGTCGCCAATCATCGGCGGGGGCAGTACGCTCGGCGGCGATTGATCGGGAGACGCTTCTGACATGACTGGCCTGATTGTTGCACTGTCGACGGCAGATGTCACCGTGCGCGCCGGTGCCGTCGGTCTCCTGGCGCTCGTCGCAATCGCCCTCACATCCGGCCGCATCGATTGGGGCCAATTCCGGCGCTCTCACAACAGGCCCGCACCCGTCTACCTGCGCGTCGACCAGCGACCCGGTCAGATCTACCGACATCCCTCGATTCGTCGCCGGGCCGCTGCGACGGGAGGCCTCGCGGGCTTTGCAGTTGCGGGTGGCGTGGCGATCGCGCTGGTGTTCTCGGTCGTCGTTGCCTTGCTGGTCGAATCGATCACCGGTTTGCTGCGCTGACCACCGTGAGCCACGCTCATTCGACACTCGCCGGCGTCACCTTGGCATCGCACGGTCGCGACGTACCCGCACTCGAGTCGGCATTTGATTCCGACAACCCTCACATTCGCGTCATTGCCCTGTCGGGTCTGCACAAGTGTGCGGCGTTGACGCCGCGCCACATCGCTCTTGCTCTCACGGATCCCGAACGCGCGGTGCGACATCGCCTTGCTGGCATCGGTGCGCACGATGCTCGTGTCGACTTGCTGCACCTGCTCGCCGACGGCGACTACGCGGTCGCCGAAACCGCGGCGTGGGCTCTTGGTGAACGGGAACGGGTCACCGATGCCGAGATGCAGGCACTCATCGCTTCGGCCACGGGTCACGCCGAACCACTTGTGCGTGAGTCGTGCGTAGCCGCGCTCGGCTCACTGGGCGACGAGCGCGGATTACCGGCGATACTCCACGCCTGCAGCGACAAGCCTGCGGTGCGCCGTCGGGCGATCATCTCACTCGCGCCCTTCGACTCCCCTGAAACCACCGCTGCCCTGCGCAACGCCCTCAGCGACCGCGACTGGCAGGTGCGACAGGCCGCGGAAGACTTACTGGCCGCGGCCGGAATCTCCGACTCACACGGGGATGTCGGCGAGCCGTAACGTAAGGGCAACGCGCGTTGCGGAGGAGGGACCCAGTGGACGCATCGTTGATCGAGCGCATCAAGCGCGACATGCAGGCGCAATTCGACCGCAAGGGAAATCCCGACGGTTTCCCCGCGTTCCACGACGTGCCCATCGACCGCTACATCTCCGACGAGTTCTGGGAACTCGAGCAAAAGCACCTGTGGACCAAGGTGTGGGTGATGGCGGGTCGCGAAGAGGACGTCGCAAACCCGGGTGACTACTTCACGTTCGATCATCTCCGCGTCCCGATCATCGTTGTCCGTGGAAACGACGGAAAACTGCGTGCCTTCTACAACACCTGCCAGCACCGCGGTGCACCGGTGGTTCGCGACGAGAAGGGCTGTGCAAACCAGTTGCGCTGTCAGTACCACGGTTGGGTGTACAGCATCGACACCGGAGAATTGAAGAGCGTGCCCGACGAGCGGGACTTCATTGGTTTGTGTCGCGAAGAGAAATTCCTCACCGAAATCCGCTGCGAATCGTGGCAGGGCTGGATCTGGGTGAACCAAGACCCCGAAGCAGCGTCGCTTCACGAATGGTTCGGTGTTCCCTTCCAGCAGATGGAGGAACTCTGTGGAAAGGAACTGCGTGCGGTCGGTCCGCGAGTCATGGACATTCCGTGCAACTGGAAGGTCACTGCCGAGGCATTTCTCGAGGTGTATCACTTCCGCTTCATCCATGATCGCGGCGGCTGGAGTGCGCTCGACAACCGTGGCGCCTCGATGGGTCTTTTACCCAACGGCTGCAGCCGCATGGTCACACCATTTTCAAAGAAGGCCTGCGAGTTCCGCGGAATGGCGGACTGGGCCGACTTTCAAACGTTCAAGGACCCGCGCTTCATCGACATTCCGACCGTGAACGACATGATCCGTTCCACCAGCACCGCTTTCTCGCTGTTCCCCAACCTCATCTCTCCTGTAGCGGCGTACGGCTTCCCGTTCATCATGTTCTGGCCCATCGACAAGGCCAACACACGACTCATGTGGTCGCACTACGCGCCGAAGGATTGGGAAGGCGACGAGTTGCCACCCCACTGGCAACAACGTATGGACGAGTTCGACCTCATCATGGGCGAAGACAAATGGAACATGGCGCCGATGCAGCGCTCACTCGAGTCGCCAGCGATGAAGGGCGTCGTCGTGAACTACCAGGAACGACGCATCTGGCACTTCCACGAAACGGTCGACCGCGTCATCGGAATCGACCGCATTCCGGTTCGCATGCGGGTTGAACAACTGCTGCAGCCCTACATCGAAAAGGATTGAGATCGAACACGGTCTGAGATCGAACACGGTCTGAAATCGGGCACGGTCTAGAAGAGAAGTTCGTTATACTCCACACTTAATGGAAAGCCCCGTTGGTGTCCCCCAGCCGGTTCAGGCGCGAGCCGAGGCAACGGTTGCAGTCGTCATCGAAGCCACGATCAAGGCCATCGAAGCAGGCGGCGAGGCCAGCGTTCGCATCGACGACATCCTGAACGAAACGGGTATCTCGAAAGGCTCGCTCTATCACCACTTTGGCGGACGTGAAGGTCTCATTGCCGCGGCGCGTGTCACGCAATTCAGTCGCTTCGTCGCAGAGGATGCGAAGAATCTCCGCGAGACACTCACGAAGACAACGACACTCGATGAGTACATCGCCGCAACGTCCGCCCTCGTCGAGCTGAACGAAAGCGCCGAGCGTGTCGGTGCACGCCACAATCGGCTCTCCGTCATCGCCAGTTCGTACGGTCGACCCGAACTGCGCGAGTCGCTCGCTCTCCAACAGCACTCGCACACCGAGACAATCGCCGATGCCGTTCGGTACGGACAAAAAATGGGCTGGATCCGCAATGACATCGACGCCCGCGCCGTCGCGGTTTTTGTCCAGGGCTACAACCTCGCTCGGGTGTTGTTGGATCTCGATACCGAACCGGTGAAAACCACCGACTGGGATCACGTCGTACGCGTTGCCCTCGGGGCATTCTTCGTCACCAGTCGCTGACACGACGCACGTGTGACACCCCCGTCGTAGGTTGTTCGACGAGGAGGTGCGTGGTGGTCCCATCGGTCCGGACGCTTGCTTCTCGCGACACTTCGTCGCCTCATCGCGGTCCGCGTACCGCCCCCGACGCCATTCGCATCGACCGGCTCCTTGCACTCGATGCCGACACTGTTCCGACACTCGGTCTCGATGGTGTTCGTCGCGCACTCGAACGAGTCGCGTCCTTGCAACGGCACATCGATGCGATACGCATCACCCTCAATTCGCGCCTTCGCGAACTTTCCGCCGTATCGCCCGCTGTCATGCCTGAACAGGTCATCGTCAAGGCGACGTCTGTCTCGCGCCCCGAAGCTCGCCGCGAGATGCAACGCGTCGACACCCTCGACCAGTTTCCGCGCCTTCGCGAGGCAGTAATTGCGGGCGATGTCTCGGCCCACCACCTCGACGCCGTTTCCCGCGCCATTCGCCATCTCGACGCCGATGCGAAGACTCTCCTCGTCGGCGACGAGGCTCGTCTCGTCGGTATTGCACGGTGCTCGACACCCGACAGCTTCGCCCGTGCCGTGCAGCAGGCGGCGCTACGCGCCGAACACGAAACGGGTGTCGACACCACCCAGCGTCAGCGAAACAGAACGTGGCTTCGTCACTGGGTCGACAATGACAGCGGCATGGTGCGCCTGCACGGCGAGTTCGACCCCGAGTCGGGGCTACGTCTGGTCGGTCGCCTGCAGCGAACCGTGCAGACGCTCTTTGCCGCCGGCGAGGGTCACAACGCCTCGGGCTCTCCCTCCGACAAACCCGCGCATCTGACTGCGCTCGCACTCGTTGCACTCGTCTGCGAGCCGGACGACACGAAGGTCGTGGCCATCTCGGGTGCAGCGACCCGTGCCGACGTCAGCGTGATCGTCGATCTCGACACGCTGCGGTCGGGAATTCACGCTCGGTCGATCATCTCGACGGGTACCGACATCAATTTGCCCGTCGACACCATCCGACGGCTCGCCTGCGATGCACGAATCATTCCTGTCGTCATGTCGTCGACAGGTGTGGCGCTCGACATGGGTCGCGCGACACGACTCGCAACGACTCATCAGCGTCGTGCGCTCGAGGCAATGCACCACACCTGCGCCGTGCCGCACTGCGCGGTGCCGGTGTCACTGTGCGAACCGCACCACATCGATTACTGGATCAACGGTGGCCCCACAGATCTCGCCAACCTCGTGCCGCTGTGTTCGGAACATCACCGATGTGTCCACGAAGGTGGCTGGCGACTCCACATGGCCGAGGAATCCCGAACGGTCACCGTCTCCGTTCCGGGTGGATAGTTTTTGTCCATGTCACTGCACGACACTTCGTCATTGTTCGACCTCAGGGGCAAGGTTGCGATCGTCACGGGCGGCAGTCGGGGCCTCGGCCGCGAGATGGTTCTTGCCTTTGCCCGTCACGGCGCCGATGTCGTCATCGCCAGCCGCAAGGTCGCCAACTGCGAGTTGGTCGCCGACGAGGTCAGATCCCTCGGGCGTCGCGCACTGGCCGTCGGCTACCACGCAGCCAGTTGGTCAGACGCCGATGCTCTCGCCGATGCGGCCTACAGCGAGTTCGGCCACGTTGATGTTCTCGTCAACAACGCGGGAATGTCGCCTCTCTATTCATCGCTCGCCGAGGTCAGCGAGGAACTTTTCGACAAGGTCATCGGCGTCAACCTGAAGGGCCCGTTTCGTTTGTCGGCCAACGTCGGAACGCGCATGGTGGCAAGGGGTGGTGGCTCCATCATCAACGTCTCGTCTGTTGCCAGCCACCGACCCAGTCCCAGCGAGGCTC
>RGCG01000039.1 GCA_009919275.1 Actinomycetota bacterium | reverse complement strand
ATCAAATCCTCGACGAGGCAACCGAGCTCTTTGCTCGCCAGGGCTACGACGGCACATCCCTGAATGACATCGCAGCCGGTGTCGGGATCAAACGCCCGAGTCTGCTCCATCACTTTCCGAGCAAGGACGCGCTCTACGGCGAGGTCTTCGAGAAGATGCTGTCGGAATGGCTCGAACGAGTCGAAGAAACGATCTCGACCCCCGGATCGGGTTGGGAACGCTTCTCCGCCGTCCTCACCTCCGGTTTCGACCTGTTCGTCGACAACCCGTCGTACGTGCGCCTGATGCGGAGAGAGGCGCTCGAGGGCGGTGACAGGCTCGGAATCGATTTGATCGGTGTGGTGACGCCGCTCTTCGACGCCGCTGTCGACTGGCTCGAGGAGGAGATGTCCGCGGGCCGTTTTCGTTCGGTCGACGCGCGTCACATTCTCATCACCGCCTACGCATCTCTTTTGGGGTACGTCTCGGATGCTCCGTTCATCAACGGTTTGATGAACGACGATGCGCTCGCCCCTGCGACCCTCGCAGCGCGTCGCAAGCATGTCCTCGACCTGTTTCATCGTGCGCTCGTACCCGAAGGCGTCACCCCGACATCGAGTCTCACTAGTCTCAGGTCGTGACCAACCCAACCACTTCGGGAACGACGCTCTCGGAACGTGAAAGCAAGGCGCTTCTCGCCGGCTTCGGTGTTCCGTTCCTTCCCGAAATCGAAATTCAACATCCCGGCGATTCAACCGGTCTCGGTTCACTCATGTCGGCGCAGCGAATGAGTTTCCCCGTGGTTGCGAAACTGAACGGCGATCGCATCGCGCACAAGACCGAACGCGGACTCGTGAAGTTGAACCTCGCCGACATGACCGCGCTCACCGACGCGGTCAACGCGCTATTCTCTGCGTCTCGACCCGAGGACGGGTCCGTTTCGGTGCTCATCGCTCCGATGGTGAGGAGCAATCGTGAGTTCATAGCGGGACTCGTTCGCGACCCTCAATTCGGACCCGTCGTGATGCTCGGAGTCGGTGGGGTGCTCGCCGAGGCCATCGCCGACGTTGTTTTTCGTCCGGTTCCCCTCAGTCCAGCGGACGCCTCGGAGATGGTTTCCGAAATCAAGGCGCAGAAACTTCTCGGAGAGTTTCGAGGCGAACCCCGGGTGGACAGCGATGCCCTGTGCTCGGTTCTGCTCGGCCTGTCAAAGGCAGCCGTCTCACGTCCCGACGTGGCGTCGATCGACATCAACCCTCTTCTCGTCGATTCGTCGGGAAGGGTGGTCGCGGTCGACGCACTCGTCGAACTGTCCGACGAGGCTGTCAATCCCGCAACAACGGAAACGACCACGTGGCTGCGTGACGAACACTTCCGGGCTTTGTTCGAGCCGCGTGGCGTGCTCGTTGCCGGCGCTTCGAGTCATCCCGGGAAATTCGGTTTTGTGTCGATGCACAACATCCTCGCCAGCGGCTACAAGGGTCGCGTGGGAGGAACCAACTTGTCCGGAGAAGTGGTACTCGGGGTGCAAACGGTTGCCTCCGTGACGGATCTGCCGGAGGGTTTCGCGGATCTGGTCTTTGTGTGCACACCAACTTCGGCCAACCCGGGACTCCTCCGCGATTGCGCCGCGCGAGGTGTGAAGGCTGCCTTTCTCACCTCGGCCGGCTACGGCGAGGCGGGAGAGGAGGGTCGCAAACTCGAAGCGGAAATCGTGGCTCTTGCCGAGGAACTCGACATTCTCCTCGCCGGACCGAACGGCCAAGGTGTCGTCAGTACTCCCGCCGAGCTGTGCGCACAGATCGTCGCGCCATATCCACCACGTGGTCGCATCGGTGTCGCCAGCCAAAGCGGCAATTTCGTCTCGTCTTTTTTGAACTACGCACGGTCCAGCGGAGTCGGAGTCAGTCGCGCAGTATCAGCAGGCAACGCCGCGAGTGTCTCTGTCGCCGACTACCTCGGTTGGTACGCCACCGACCCCGAGACCTCTGTCGGTCTCGCGTATCTGGAAGGCATCTCCGACGGTCGCTCGCTCATGAGCCAACTCGCCGACGTCGCCGAACGCATGCCACTCGTTGTGGTGAAGGGTGGCGCCACCGAGGCCGGAGCAAAGGCAGCCGCCAGCCACACGGGCGCATTGGCAGCCAACGACAAAGTGTTCGACGGTGCGTGCAAGGCGGCCGGAGTCGTTCGTGCCGCGACCGTCGAAGAGGCGTTCGACACGGCAGCTTGTTTTGCCACACAGCCGCTTCCACGAGGGGGCCGCACGGTCATCCTCACGACGGCAGGTGGCTGGGGTGTCGTCACATCCGACGCACTCTTTCAACGCCCCGAACTCGACCTCATCCAACTGCCCGAAGACCTGAAGGCATCGATCGACGAGAAGTTGCCGCCGCGTTGGAGCAAGGGGAACCCCGTTGACTGCGCAGGGGGAGAGACCCGAGACACGATCCCCGAAGTGCTCGGGCTGATCGCTCGCCACGAGGCGGTCGACGCGGTGATTTATCTCGGTATCGGCA
The DNA here is from genome assembly GCA_009919275.1 of Actinomycetota bacterium. Classification (GTDB taxonomy): domain Bacteria; phylum Actinomycetota; class Acidimicrobiia; order Acidimicrobiales; family Ilumatobacteraceae; genus F1-20-MAGs119. The sequence goes on along the minus strand of RGCG01000039.1, from coordinate 13,222 downwards.
TTCAGTCGAACCAGGCTCGTCTCATGCGCGAAGGGAGCTTTTACCCCGACCACGGATTGGAGCGCATCGTCTCGTACCACGAGCGGCAAGACGCGCGTTTCGCCGAGGCTGCAGCGCAGCTGTCGGCTGAAACAGGCAAGCCGATTCTCGTCGCAACCGAACTGGCCATTGCTGATCCCGAGAATCCCGGGCCCCGAACGGTGCGCGAGACGGGTCGATACTGCTTTCCGACAGGCAACAGGGCGGTGGCAGCCCTGTCACACATGGTTCGCTACGCGAATCACCGACGGCGATGACCCAAGCCGACGGCAACGACGAGCCGGTTCCACGGGCACCCAAGAGAGCCCGTCGCGCGCGTCGACCCGGTGTCGTCGTCGCCATCGTTGGGCTCATCGGATCTGCCCCGATGGCCACGCTGTGGTTCGTCGGTCATTCACTCGCTACACGCACCGAGGGTCGCACCGCCGAACCGGTGTCGTACCTCGTGACGCCCGTACTCAACGTGCGTCGCGCGGCGTCAACGCTGGTCGGCGACATTGCCACGAGAAATCTCCGTTCGGAATTGACCTCCATTGTCGACCGCATGCCCTCGAATGCTTGCATCAGGGTCGATGCCGGCGGTCGGGTCGTGCTCAGCAAATCCGCTGACAAAGCGCTGGTTCCAGCAAGCACGATGAAGATTGCAACCGCTGCGGTGGCCCTTGACGTCCTGCCAGCGGACACGCGCTTCGTGACGCGGGTTGTCGGAACCGTCGACAACGGGATCGTGGACGGAGACCTGACACTTGTCGGCGGCGGCGACCCGCTCCTCGTGAGCCGCGAATACCTTCCCACCGAGAAGTACCCCACGACGGACCCGACGTATCTCGATGATCTTGCCGACAAGGTGAAGAATGCCGGAGTCACCGCGATCTCGGGTTCCGTGGTGGGTGATGAGTCGTACCTCGATGATGATCGATACCTCGACGACTGGTCCTCGGGAATCAGAGGGACCGAAGGAGGTCCTCTCGGGGCCTTGATGGTGAACGACGGTGTTGTGGTCGGAAATCCGATCAAGCCAGACAATCCCGCGGTGGCCGCCGCAGCAGAGTTCACGAGACTCCTTCAGGCGCGCGGCATCGCCGTGGCAGGCGAGCCGAAAGAGGTGAAAGGAACCCCCACCGGAACATCCATCGCCGAAATTCGGTCGAGTCCGCTCGACCGAATCGTGGCAGAGATGCTCACCAACAGCGACAACAACACCGCGGAGATACTCGTCCGTCATATTGGACTCACAAAGTCCCTTCAGCCAACAACGCAGGCAGGACTGGCCGTCATCGACCAATCACTTTCGACTTGGGGCATCGACGGGGTGGTCGTGAAAGACGGTTCGGGTTTGTCGCGGGGCAATCGGATCACGTGCGCAGCACTGGTCGAACTCTTGGAACGCGAACCGGTTGACGTAAAGTTGAAGTCGGGACTCGCCGTCGCAGCGCGTACCGGAACGTTGAGGGACGTTTTCGAGGGCACGCCCGTTGCGGGGAAACTCCTCGGCAAGACGGGCACCCTCCTGAACGTGAAGACACTTGCTGGTGTCTTGCCGGTCGATGGCAAGGACGAAGTTCTCTTCGCGTTGCTACTGAACGGAGCCGGCTGGGCGGACCAAGGCAACTACCGGCCTCTCTGGGAACAACTGGGTACGGCACTCACGACCTACCCGCGCGCCCCGACGCCCAACCAAGTGGCGGTACTCGGAGCCGGCTGATCCCGGTACGTGACGCCCGAGTGCAATTCCGCCGGTTCGCTGCGAGAATTGGCCCATGTCCACAGACGACAAGCGCACGTCCCGCGATCGTGACGGAGAGCTCTTCGATCTCGTTGTTGCCTATGCGCGCCAGGAAACCGTCGAGCCGTTGCGCGGAGCGGGGCGTTGGGTGGCGGTTGGTCTTGTTTCGATGGCTCTCATGTCCGTTGGCATGGTGCTCTTTGCGCTCGGTCTGCTTCGGGCCGTGCAGGACATCGGCGGTTCGACATTCGACGGCACGTGGTCTTTCGTGCCGTACGTGTTCGGCGTTGTGTTCGCTGCAGTGATCGTCGTCGTCGCCATCAGTCAAATCAAGCGTCCGCGACTCTAGGGAGGTTGTGATGGAGCAAAACGGTTCCGACAGGAGGATCTCGAAGGACGACCTCGAACGTCGATTCAAGGCACTTCAAAATGATCTCCAGGGCACGGTCGAGAACAAAAAGCAAACGCTCGTGGCTGCGGCCGGCGCCGGAGCCGCCGTGCTGATCCTCGTGTCGTACCTCTTTGGTCGACGGCGTGGGGCGCGGCGCGCCACGCGAGTCGAATTCAGGCGCTGAACCCGATGCCGTCCCGCCGCGCCCGCCGTATCGGCTTTCTCGCTTCGATCGTTATCGGTGGGACGCCCATGCGTCGCAAGATATTCAATGCGATCGTTCGTCGTTCGCGGTCGGTCACACGGGGAGTCATCGTCGTGCGAATCGTCCGTCGAGTGCTGCGTGGCCCAACCACGCGGCAGATTTCAGTGCGCACACCCCGGGCGGTCGTCGACGTCGAGGGCCGCTGATCGCGATGATCGCGTTTGGTGACACCTTCTCCATCGGCGACAAGGTGATGCTCGTTGACCGCAAAGAGCGTCGTTATCTTGTCGACCTCGCAGCCGGCGGAGAATTCCACAGCCACGCCGGATTCGTGTCCCATGACGACATCGTCGGCTGCCCCGACGGAGCCGAAGTCGTGTCGACAAAAGGTGCTCGCTACGTCGTTCTTCGCCCGACGCTCGAGGACTTCGTCGTCGAGATGCCCCGGGGGGCACAGGTCATCTATCCCAAGGACCTGGCGACGATCCTCATGATCGGCGACATCCAACCGGGGGTGAATGTTCTCGAATCGGGAATCGGTTCTGGCGCTCTTTCGATGGCCATGCTCCGCGCGGGGGCCCGGATAACCGGTTACGAGTTGCGCGAGGATTTCGCGAACCGCGCGCGCGCGAACGTCCGATCATTTCTCGGCGAGTCCGCTCTCTCTTCCTACGATGTGCACATCCGCAACTGCTACGACGGAATCGACGGGTGCAACTTCGACCGGGTGATTCTCGATCTACCCGAACCGTGGCTGGTTGTCGATCATGCGGTTGGCGCCATGCGTCTCGGCGGGGTCTTGGTCGCCTACACGCCCGCGATCACGCAGGCCATGCAGGTCCGCGCAGCGTTGGGCGACCACTGGACCGGACAACGAACGCTCGAGGTGCTGCACAGAACATGGCACATCGACGGACAAGCTGTTCGACCGGACCACCGCATGGTCGCACACACGGGTTTCCTCACCGTGGCGAGGCTGGTCGGCAAACCGGACTGATACCCCTGTTCGGGGCTACCGCGAAGAAGCGTTCAGCGTCGACGGATCAGGGCTCGATGAAGATGCACTCGCCGGGGCACTCTTCGGCCGACTCGACGACGGCATCGATCATGCTGTCGGGGAAGTTGGCGAGACCTTCGGCACCCTGGGGGTTGCCCTTCGCCGTTGCGAAAATCTTGCTTCCCTCTTTCACGTATGCGAGCCCATCGTCGAGGAGGGTGAACACATCCGGCGCGATCTCTTCGCAGAGGCCGTCGCCCGTGCACAGATCCTGATCGATCCAGACCTTCATTGACTGCTCCTTCGTCGCTCGTGTGAGTCGCTGCTGTGAAAGCGGAACCGCCCGAGACCGGGCGATGACGCGCCATGACTCTACACAACCAGACCCCTGAGGTCACCTTTTGCACGGGACAACCACCACGTTCCTGCCGGGTGGTGGCGCGACCGCGGGCCGAAGGTGATAGAGAGAAGAGGGCATCTCGTCGTGTCGGAGGTACGGAATGTCGGGTGGGCAGGCAGAAGACAGCGGCCAGGACGCAGGGCGTGTCGCCCGTCTCGAAGCGCAACTGCTCGAGACCAAAAGCCAGTTGGCCCACAAGAACGCTCAGAACGAGAAGTTGTCCTACACCCTGCGTGAGGCACGAGAGCACATCGCGCAACTCCGCGAGGAAGTCGACAAACTCTCGCAGCCACCGTCCGCATACGGAGTGATTGTTGGCAAGAACGACGACGAGACGGTCGACATTCTCACGAGCGGTCGAAAGATGCGGGTTCACCTGCATCCCGATATCGACTTCGACACCGTTGCCCGTGGGGCAGAGGTCGTGTTGAACGAAAGCCTGAACGTCGTGATGGCCCGCACGCCCGAAGGTTCGGGGGAAGTCGTGTCACTGAAGGAAATCTGCGACGACGGAGTTCGCGCAGTGGTCACGGTGCGCGGTGACGACGAGAGAATCTGTGAGTTGGCAGACGCACTTCGCGGCGCACACCTTCGCTCGGGCGATCTCCTGCGTCTTGATCCGCGCTCGAGCCTCTTGCTCGAAAAACTGCCCCAACCCGATGTCGAAGACCTTCTCCTTGAAGAGGTACCCGACATCGACTACGCCGACATTGGCGGACTCGATTCGCAGATCGAACTCATCGCCGACGCGGTCGAGCTTCCGTTCCTCTACGGCGACCTCTTTGCCGAGCATCGCCTGCCCGCGCCGAAGGGTGTTCTTCTCTACGGTCCACCCGGCTGCGGGAAAACGCTCATCGCCAAAGCCGTTGCGAACAGCCTCGCCAAGAAAGTTGCCGCGAAGCAGGGAGATGCAAAAGGTCGCAGCTATTTCATCAATGTGAAGGGCCCCGAACTGCTGAACAAGTACGTCGGCGAGACCGAGCGTCAGATACGTCTTATTTTCCAGCGCGCGAGAGAAAAGAGCGAGGAAGGCTGGCCTGTCATTGTTTTCTTCGACGAGATGGACTCGATGTTCCGCACCCGGGGCAGCGGAATCAGCAGCGACATGGAGTCAACGATCGTGCCACAGCTTCTCGCCGAGATCGACGGTGTCGAGGGATTGCGAAATGTCATCGTCATCGGAGCAACGAATCGCGAGGATCTCATCGACCCTGCGATTCTCCGGCCCGGCCGTCTCGACGTCAAGATCAAGATCGAACGTCCCGATCGTGGTTCGGCGACGCAAATATTCTCGCGCTATCTGACTTCCGATCTTCCCCTCGATCTCACCGCTGCCGACGAGGGAGGTTCGTCCGATGCGGATGACGCCGTCAGGCGAATGATCGAAGCCGCGGTCGAAGCGATGTACAGCGACCACGACTCGAACCGTTTCCTTGAGGTCACCTATCAGAACGGTGACAAGGAAACGCTCTATTTCCGGGACTTTGCCTCGGGAGCCATGATCGAAAACATCGTTCGCCGGGCGAAGAAGTTGGCCATCAAGCGCGTGATCGCCGGCGGAGAACGTGGAATCAGACTGAGCGACCTCGTCGAATCCGTGCGTCAGGAATTCAAGGAACACGAGGACCTGCCGAACACCACCAACCCAGATGATTGGGCGCGCATCTCAGGAAAGAAGGGTGAGCGGATCGTGTTCATTCGCACCCTTGTCAATGAAAATGCCGGCGACACCGCGTCGCGCGGTGGCAAGGCGATCGAACGCACCGCAACCGGTCAGTACCTCTGAGTCACGGGCTGCATATGGCGATCCACAAGGTTTGCGGAATTGAAACCGAATACGGAATCATCACGCGGGGTTTCGATGCGAATCCGGTAGTGGCGTCTTCCGTGCTCGTCAACGCCTACGCCGGAAACTTTCCGCAGCTCACGGGATGGGACTTTGCCGACGAAACACCCGGTAGCGACGCCCGCGGTTTCGCCCTCGAGGACGCATTCCCTCCCGAGGTAGAGACTCATTTGGTGAACAGCGTTCTGACGAACGGTGCTCGCTACTACGTCGACCACGCCCATCCCGAGGTGTCGACGCCGGAATGTACGAGCGCGTCGCAGGTTGTTCTGTTCGATCGCGCCGCAGAGGAGGTCATTCGGCGCAGTGCCGAGTCGGCCAACGAGAAGTTGCCGGCGGGTCACGAAATAGTCCTCTACAAAAACAATTCCGACGGCAAGGGAAACTCGTACGGATGCCACGAGAACTACCTCGTCGACAGGAATCTCCCGTTCGGTCGTCTGGCGAGCCTCATCACGACACATTTCGTCACTCGACAGGTGTTCACGGGAGCCGGCAAAGTCGGCTGTGAACAGCCGGGTCGGTCCGCGGCGGCCGTTCCGTTTCAGATCAGTCAGCGCGCCGACTTCTTCGAAGAGGAAATCGGCCTCGAGACGACTCTCAAACGGCCGATCGTAAATACTCGCGACGAGCCACACTGCAATCCCAACCTGTACAGGCGGCTGCATGTCATCGTCGGTGACGCGAACATGAGCGAGGTTGCAACCTTCCTCAAGGTGGGAACGACGGCCATCGTCCTCGCAATGATCGAGGACGACTTCTTGCCCCACAACCTTCAATTGTCAAACCCATTGCCTGCCATCACGGCGGTGAGCCACGACCCCACCCTCCGAACCACCGTCGAGAGGATCAACGGCCAACGGTTGACCGCTCTCGAGATGCAGTTTCTTCTCTTGGAATACGCCGAGAAATACAACAACCAGGTCGGACTCTCGTGCGTCGAGACCCCGGGCGAGGGGGGAGAAGCCGAATTGATTCTCCGGCGCTGGAAAGAGGTTCTCGAGGGTCTCGAGTCAAACCAAGAATCGGTCTCGACGATCGTCGATTGGGTGGCCAAGAAACGCCTCGTCGATGGCTTCGCCGAGCGCCACGCCCTTTCCCCGGGACATGCCAAGTTAAAGGCCATCGACCTGCAGTACCACGACATGCGTCCGGACCGATGTCTCGCCGCTCGCGTCGGGCTCGAAACATTGTGGGAAGTCGCGGAAGTACAACTCGCCGTGAGCGAGCCGCCCGCGTCAACCCGGGCGTTCTTTCGCGGGAAGTGCCTTCAAAAGTGGCCGACCGAGGTCGTCGCGGCCAACTGGGACAGTCTTGTCTTCGATGTCGGCGACGAACCTCTGCGACGCGTGCCGATGATGGAACCGATGCGAGGTACGCGGCTCATCGTCGGGGATCTTCTCGACGGCGCTTCCAGCCCGCGTCACCTGATCGAGTTGCTCGGAGCCGGCGCCAGCGAAGCTTCCGGATTCATTGACCCCGGTATGTACTGACCTCGGGATTTTTCGCTACGGTTGGCTCATGGCCGAGCGCATCCAAAAACACCGCACGGACCGCACCAAAGAGGGCGCTGTCGACGAAAGCGCGGCTCCGTCAGCAGGCACCGAACGTGGCGAAAAATTGAAGGCCGAACTCGACGACCTCCTGGACGAGATCGACGAGGTGCTTGAGTCGAACGCCGAGGATTTCGTCAAGAGCTACGTCCAAAAGGGCGGTGAATAGCGCGCCATGGCGATGCCGTTCTTCGCTCCCGGCGACAACCCGGGAGCAAGTTTCCTCGACCTCCTCCGGCGCACGGGTGTCGAGCCGTTTGCCGCCGGCGAGGTCGGCCGGGTCAACGTTCCTCATGCGACAACGTGTGTTGCGCTTCGTTTCGGTAGCGGAGTCGTCATGGCGGGCGATCGACGGGCGACGTCCGGGAACCTGATCTCGCATCGTTCGATGGAGAAGGTGGTCGAGGCCGACCGTTTCAGTGGCGTCGCGATCGCCGGCGCCGCCGGACCCGCGATGGAGATGATCAAGCTTTTCCAGTTGCAACTCGAGCACTACGAAAAGGTCGAGGGAATGATGCTCTCCCTCGAAGGAAAGGCCAATCAACTCTCGATGTTGGTTCGGGGCAACCTTCCCGCGGCAATGCAGGGGATGGTCGTTGTGCCGATTTTCGCGGGCTTCGACACCGCCACAGGTACGGGTCGTCTCTGGGATTACGACCCGACGGGCGGTCGCTACGAAGAGAAGGAGTATGTGGCCACCGGATCGGGGAGCCTGCACGCCGGCACGGTGGTGAAGGTGGGCTGGAGATCCGACCTCGACGAAGACGGGGCGGTCCGACTCGCAGTCAAAGCACTCTGGGAAGCCGCCGACGCCGATTCAGCGACGGGTGGGCCCGACGCCCTGCGCGGGATCTACCCGGTCACGGCGACGATCACATCCAACGGTTGGGCACGTGTCGACGATGCACGGCTTGCCTCGATCGTCGAAGAGTTGCTGGCCGAGCAGCGCGCGCGAAACGGAGGTGGCCAGAGATGAGCATGCCGTTCTACGTGGCTCCCGAGCAGATCATGAAGGATCGCGCCGACTACGCCCGCAAGGGAATCGCCCGCGGCCGGGCTCTTGTGGCGATCCAGTACGACGCCGGTATCGCGATCGTTGCCGAGAATCCCTCCAACACCCTGCGGAAAGTGAGCGAGATCTACGACCGCATCGCGTTTGCGGGGGTTGGAAAGTACAACGAGTTCGACCAATTGCGTGTTGCCGGCGTTCGCGCCGCTGATCTCAAGGGCTACCAGTATTCGCGGGCCGATGTCGACGCCCGCAGTCTTGCCAATCAGTACGCGCAGATACTCGGCCAAACTTTCACCCACGAGATGAAGCCCCTGGAAGTCGAGATCCTCGTGGCCGAAATCGGTGTCGACGCTGCACACGACCAGCTGTTTCACATTCTCTACGACGGAACTGTCCTCGACGAGAAGCGTTTCTCGGTCCTTGGAGGAGACGCAGAAGCAATCGCCGGAAGACTGACACCGGATCTCTCCTCCACGCCCGATCTGGCCCTTGCGATCAAGGTCGCCAATCGCGCCTTGAGCGGTCCGGAACGCAACCTCGTGGCGGACGACCTCGAAGTCGCTGTCTTGCGCCGCAACGGAGCGAGGCGCGCGTTCGTGCGTCTCGACGATGCCGAGGTCGAGCGCCTCCTCGCAAACTGACGCCCGGCGTTCGTCTCATGGACCGCCGCATCTACGGAATCGAGACCGAATACGGCATCACGTGCACCCTGCGCGGTCAACGCCGACTGAGCCCGGACGAGGTGGCGAGGTATCTCTTTCGCAAGGTCGTCTCTTGGGGTCGCAGCAGCAATGTCTTCCTCGAGAACGGAGCGAGGCTCTATCTCGACGTCGGATCACATCCCGAATACGCCACACCCGAGTGCGACAACATCTATGACGTCGTCGTGCACGACAAAGCGGGTGAGCGGCGAATCGAGGATCTCACGTACTCCGCAGAGGAACGGCTTCGCGACGAAGGTATTCGGGGGACCGTTTACCTTTTCAAGAACAACACGGACAGTGCGGGTAACTCCTACGGCTGTCACGAGAACTACCTCACTGCACGCGACGATGATCAGGCAGCAATCGGCCAGATCCTCATTCCCTTTCTCGTTTCCCGACAGGTCATTTCGGGAGCGGGTCGCATCACGCAAACGGCGCGTGGTCCCGTGTATTCAATCTCCCAGCGAGCAGACCACATTTGGGAGGGAATGAGTTCGGCCACGACCCGGAGTCGCCCCATCATCAACACCCGCGACGAGCCGCACGCCGACGCCGAGCACTACCGCCGTCTGCACGTCATTGTCGGCGACTCGAACATGAGCGAGTACACAACGTTTCTCAAGCTTGGCTCGACGGCCTGCTTGTTGCGGATGATGGAAGACCCGGCGGTGGTCCTTCGTGACATGACCCTGGAGAACCCGATCAGGGCGATCCGCGAAATCAGTCACGACCTCACGTGTCGACGGACGGTTCGCCTACAGAACGGTAGGGAAGTGAGCGCCCTCGATATTCAGCGCGAATACCTCGACCGCGCACTCACGTATGCCGATCGAAAAGGTTTCCCCGAGTTCGAACAGCGGGCTTTGGCAATGTGGGAGCACTGCGTGACCAAACTCGAGTCCGATCCACTTGCACTCGACCGAGAGATCGACTGGGTCATCAAGTACCGACTCATCGAGCGTTACCGCGAACGCCACGGGCTTGACCTCGGCGAGGCCCAGACGCAACTCGTCGACTTGCAGTACCACGACATCTGCCGCGACCGGGGCCTGTACTACAAACTCGAATCAAAGGGACTCGTCGAGCGGATCTGCAGCGAAGATGACATCACACATGCGATCGACAATGCGCCAACCACAACACGCGCCCGTCTTCGCGGCGAGTTCATCAAGCGGGCCAAGGCGAAGAAACGCGACTACACGGTCGACTGGGTGCACCTGAAATTGAACGACCAGGCGCAACGAACCGTTTTGTGCAAGGACCCTTTCAAGAGTCGCGACGAGAGGGTCGAAAAGATCATCGAGTCGATGTAACGACGGATAACCTCGCTCGGGTGCGCGATGAATTGCCCGGCGAAGGTCCCGTGTCCACGGGAAGAGGCCGGGGGACCGAGGCGTTCCGTGCGGTTCGCGACTGGGTTGTCGTGCTTGTCGTGGCGCTTCTCGTCGCTCTCGGAATCCGCACCTTCGTCCTGCAACAGTTCTACATTTCCGGTCCGTCCATGGAGACCACGCTGTTTCAACCCAACCGTGTGCTCGTCAACAAGTTGTCCTACAAGTTCGGTGACATCGGTCGTGGTGACGTGGTTGTCTTCGACCGTGTCACGTCGAATGGTCGCAGCGTCCAGCACGACGACCTCATCAAACGGGTCATCGCCCTCCCGGGCGAGTCGGTGTCGATCAAGGCCTGCGTCGTCCACATCGACGGGCAGGTTCTCGAAGAGTCCTACCTTCCCGAGCGCGATGTATCCCAAACCGACCTGGTCGCCCGCTGTCGCCAACCCGACATGGCCCCGGTGATCGTTCCCGACGAGCAGGTGTTCGTTCTCGGCGACAATCGGCCTCAGTCGATGGATAGTCGAGTCTTTGGACCCGTCGACAAGAAGAGCATCGTCGGACGCGCCTTCGTGGTGATTTGGCCGATTGGCCGCTGGCGCTGGCTGTGACCTTCGTTCAACCGGTCTGAGCGATGTCGGCGAGCCTGTCGGGCCAGTCGCTGTAGACCGCATCGACACCCATTCGCACGACCTCGGCGATCTGACGTTCGTGCTGACAGTCCCAGGCAAAGCAGGCCAAGTCAAAGCGTTTGAACAACGCCACAAGCCCACCGCTCCAGTCCTGATAGGGCATGTTCACGACGCCGACCCGCGCCTCGCGCAACTCGGCTGCGTGACGTTCGGGACCGCCCTTCATTCGCGAGAGCCGCGCCGAGTGAACAAAGTTGAACTCGGGAAAACGCGGTCTCTCCTTCCGAAGAATCTCGAGGTCGGGGTGGCAGAGAAAGAGCAGCTTCGCAGCATTCGGTCGATGCTCGAGATACGAGATTGTGACGGTCGAGAAGGCCGAAGGGTCCTTGATGTCGAGCGAGATCGGTACTGACACCGGTGTCGCCGCGAGAAGTTGGCCAAGGCTCGGGATGTGGGTCGGGAGATCCGAACTTTGGACCTCGGCGATCGGCTTCGACTTGAAACGACCCTTCACGACACCGTCGTGATCGAGGACGGCCACGCCATCAGCCGTGAGCCAGACGTCACTTTCGATACCCGTCGCCCCGAGCCTGAGGGCCAGCGCAAACGCCTCGAGGGTGTTCTCGGGGGCATAAGCCCGCGCACCACGATGAGCAAACCCGATCACGTCCGTCGACACTAACGACCCAGCGAGCGGGACAGTTCATAGACTCGGCTTGTGTTCAACCTGTCGGGTGGAGAGATCGTCGTTCTTCTGCTCCTCGGCCTCGTCGTCCTCGGCCCGGAAAAGCTGCCCGACGCGATGCGAAAATTCGGACGGGTCTACAACGAAGTCAAGCGAGTCGCCGGCGGCATTCAGCGTGACGTCTCGGCCGGATTCGCCGATCCGGTCAATGAGCTGAAGAAAACGGCCAACGAAGCCCGCCGCATCTTCACCTCCGACGAAACCGGAACGTCGAGCGTCACCGGCAGCGGTGCTTCTGAACCCGTCTTCGTCCCGTACGAGGCTGTCAACGAAGCGCCTTCACCACAAGATCCGTCGGAGAAGACGAAGGACGACGACGGTGGCCCGCAGGTCTAAACGCGCTCGAGTTCGCCGCCAGAACGACGAAGCAACGCTCACCGAACACCTGAGCGAGCTGAGGTTTCGCATCATCCGATCGCTCCTCGCCATCGGAATCGGAATGTTGGTCGTCCTGCTGCAGTACGAACGTCTCCTGCGCTTTCTCACCACGCCCTACCGTGACCTGTGCGCCGAGCGTCCCGACTTCAACTGTGACGGAACGCTCTACGGTCTCGGACCACTCGATGGCCTTGCGGCGCGCATGCGCATTTCGATCTACGGCGGATTGATTCTTGCCCTTCCCGTCATCATGTGGCAGATCTGGAGGTTCGTGGCTCCCGCGCTGCACCGCAAAGAGAAGAAGTACGCCGTCGGATTCGTCGTTTCAAGTGTGCTCCTGTTTGCCTTGGGCGGCTACATCGCCTACTGGACGCTCGACAAGGCGCTCGAGTTCCTCATCAGTTGGTCGGGGGCCAACGTCGAGCAGACCTACCAGATCACGAAGTACGTGAATCTCGTGTTTGCGATGGTGCTCGCGTTCGGCATCGGATTTCTCTTTCCCGTCCTTCTTGTGTTTCTGCAACTCGTCGACGTGCTCAGCCCGCGCACGCTCGTGTCTCAATGGCGATGGGCGATCATGCTCATCTTTCTCGTGGCCGCCGTCATCACGCCATCCGGCGACCCGATCTCGCTCTTCGCACTGTCCCTACCCATGTGCATCCTCTACGCGCTCTCGGTGGGCATCGGCTTTCTGATCGCGTGGCGTCGCCAACGGCGGTCGCGAGCTGCCACGTGACGTTCGCACCGGATCCATTCCAAGTCGCGGCGTGCACCGCCCTCGATGAGGGTGCGTCGGTTCTCGTAGCGGCTCCGACCGGTTCGGGCAAGACGTTCATCGCCGAGCACGCCATCCGCCGCGCGCGGGATTCGGGACGCAGGGCGTTTTACACGGCCCCTCTCAAGGCCTTGTCGAACCAGAAGTTCCGTGATTTCCAGCAGCTGTTCGGAAACCGCGAGGTTGGACTCCTGACCGGCGACACCAGCGTCAACCCCGATGCACCGGTTCTCGTGATGACAACCGAGGTCTTGCGGAACATGATCTACGCCCGTTCGACGGCACTCGAGAACCTTGCATTCGTCGTGCTCGACGAAGTTCACTTTCTCCAGGACGAATACCGTGGTCCCGTCTGGGAGGAAGTGATCATTCATCTCCCTCTCGAAGTTTCGCTTGTCTGCCTGTCCGCGACGGTCTCAAACGCCAACGAGGTTGCGGAGTGGCTGACCACGGTTCGCGGCGACACCCGGTGGATCGTCGAAACG
>RGCG01000038.1 GCA_009919275.1 Actinomycetota bacterium | reverse complement strand
GTCGCTGAAGCTTTCCTCCGGGGAGAGCGGTGTACGCAGTACCCGGGCAATCAAGTCGGCGGCGCCATTGAAGGGATCGATGAGCGACGGCTCGGTCCCCGTGAGTTCGAGGGCCATCGCATTGACCGTGAAATCGCGGCGAGAGAGATCGGCGTCGATGGCGTCGGCAAAAGCGACGTCGGGCTTGCGTGAGTCGGGGGAATAGGCCTCGGCGCGATGCGTCGTGATTTCGTAGACCCGACCGTCTTTCTTCGCCCCGATGGTGCCGAAACGTTCCCCCTGGGTCCACACCGCATCGGCCCAGCCGGCAATGATCTTCTTCGTCTCCTCCGGACGGGCATCGGTGGTGGCATCGAAATCGAATGCGTCGACGTTCGTCGCGTCCCCGCGTCCGATGAGGAGGTCGCGCACGGTTCCACCGACCAGGTAGAGACGCTTCCCCGCCGATGCGAAACGCTCGGTGAGTGGCGCCAGTTCCGCGAGAATCGGCGCGAAGCGTTCGGGGATCACGCGCTTCAGGCTATGTCCCCGCACGTCGCACTACCGTCGTCTTTCGTGACGTCAGTGCCCGACCCACCCACGTGGAGTATCGGCACGTGGCCCTTTGATGCAACAACGGCGATGATCACCCTGCATTCCGCCCATCGACCGGACTTCTCGATCACCGACTCGTTGGTCGATGAATGGGCCGACGCGACGAGTGCGGGTTCGTTTCAGCGCGTGCGCACCAGTGCCGTTGGACCCACCGTGGCCGATGCGCTCTTTTCCCGGGGCTTCACCGTGCGCCAAGAGCTCGACTTTCTCGTTCGTCAACTCGACGCAGCGAACGACGTCGCCGCACCCGGCGGTTGGCGCATCGGCTCGGTGCGTCGGGCCGAAGCGGTGCGCATCGACGTAGCCGCCTTCGGTGACGAGTGGGCACTCGACGAAAGTGCCTTTGACAATTCGTGTCGGGCCACGCTTCGGTTCCGCACACGAGGTTCCCGACGACGCGGTGCACTTCCCTTCACGCCGCCCGTTGGTTACTGCCTCACTGGGGTGAGCGAGGATTCCTCTTATCTCCAACGCCTTGCGGTACTGCCAACGACGCGGCGCCGGGGTGCGGCCGGGGCCCTGGTTCATGACGCGTTGACGTGGGCATGGCGCCTTGGTGCACGGCGAATGTACGTGAACACCGACGTGGACAACGCGGCGGCGCTTAGCCTTTACCGTCAATGGGGCTTCGAGTCGGTCGGATATCGCCTGCGGGTGTTGGAGTGCGACCGCACCGCACTGTCGGGTCGCCGCTCGTCGTGACATCACGCCGATCCACTCTTCGTTTCTCGGTCCCTCATTTCATGGTGGGTGCCCTCGTCGTGACGCTTGGGCTGAGCTTCGTCGGCTCCGGGGCCCCGGCGATTGCGGCAACGAACGTGAGTGTGACTCAGCAGGGCTTCACCATCGTCGGCGATGCCTCGTGGCGTGTCGTCGTCGACACCGGTGGTGCGACGGGTGAGAACCTGAACCTCGACATCGTCACCCATCGTCGCGTCAACACCCGCGCTGAACTCGCAGCCGCCGTCGCCGGTCGTCTTCCCGACGAACTCGACCGCTTACGAACTCCGGTTGCGGATCTCACACGAAACTCCGCGGGCAGGCTCGTCGTCTCGGTGCCAACGGCGACCGGCGTGTCCGGTGACGAAAGTCTTCTCTTTGGCAGCACCGGCGTGTATCCGATCACCGTGGAATTACGGGCCGACGAAACGGTTCTCGGGTCGACCGTCACGTTCGTCCACCACGTCGACCCGGACGATGCCGTTGCGGCCGCCTTCGAGGGAACTCTGCAGGTGATGAACGTTGCCTCGCTGTGGGCGCCGCCCGCCCGCACGGCGACCGGCGAAAACGTCGCATCAGCGCAGTTTTCACAGCAACTGTCAGACCTGACCGCTGCGTACGACGACGAGACAGGTGGCGCATTCGTGTCGCTGCAGGCCGACCAAGTGGCAGCGGCGGGCTCCGAAGCGTTCGCGGCTCTGCGTACTCAGACCACGCGCCACAGCTTTGCAGCGACAACGTTTGTTCCCCTGAACCCGAGTGCGATCGCCGGCGTGGGCTTGAGCGAACTTTTCGCCTCGCAGTTGCGCGCGGGTGAAGATGCGGTCTCGGCCGCTCTCGGGGTCACTGCCGACCGTGGCGTGATGGTGATCGACGACAAACTCACCGCCGGCGGGGCCGTTTTGCTGCGCGACGTCGGTGTGCGCGGAGCAATCCTCACCCCGCGGGCCGTCGATCTCTCCGGGTTTCGTGGTGCGCTCGACTCGGCGTTGACGTACCGCGCGCGAGCCACCGACGGTTCCACGATCCTCGTTCAAGGTATTGACGCAACGTATGCCGGGGTCCTTGGCGACGAGTCCCGCAGCCCTCTTGCACGGGCCGTGCTCGTCGGGGCCGGCCTCGTGTTGCAGCGCGAGTCGTTGTTGGGAATGGGCAAGGACCTCTCGCTTGTCAGCGTCGCCCTTGGCACCGACGATGCCCGGCCGGCCAACCCGGCCGTTCTCCAGCAACTCTTCCGTCTCGCCGGATCGAGCCCCGTGCTCGAGGTGTTGGCGACTCCCCGAGCCGCTGGGTCCGAAACCACGGGCGACGTGCTCGATTTGTCGGCGGGCACCGACATTTCGCTCGCCGACGCCAAGTCGCAGGTCGATGAACTGACGCCTCGCGTCAACAACGTCGTCTCCATGCTCACCGACAGCGACCCGCGGCGCGAGACATGGCCCGCAATGCTGTCGACGCTTTTCTCGAGCCGAACGGATGCCGCCTTGAACGCGGCTCTCGTTGCAAACCTGCGGTCTTCGACCAAAGCACTCGTCGACGCGCTCGAACTCCCGGCTGCTGCCAACTTCACGCTGAGTTCGCGTAAAGCTGAGCTCCGACTACAGGTACGCAACACTTCCGATACCACACTGCGTGCAATCGTGCGGTTCCGCAGCTCGAAGCTCAAGTTCCCGAAGGCCCGACAAGTTCTCGAGGTACCCGCCAACGCAAGTGCCGAAGTGGTGATCGACGTCGAGGCGCGGTCGAATGGACGCTTCCCCGTGTCGGTTCAATTGCTGACACCCCGTGGCGACCTGGCCCTCAGTGAACCCGTCACCATCACGGCAAACGTCAGCGCCATCGCTGGCCTCGGACAAGTGGTGACCGCAACCGCTCTCCTTGTACTCCTCACGTGGTGGGCCCACAACTGGCGTTCCAAGCGTCGTCGAGCGGTCGAGGCAACACTTGCAGTCATGACAGTCCGCATCGTCACCGACAGCGCCTGCGACCTGCCGCAGTCGATCATCGACCAGTACGGCATCACGGTCGTTCCGCTCACCATTCGCTTCGGCGACACCGACTACGTCGATCGCGAGGCGTTCAGCCCGAAGGAGTTTTGGGCAAAGTGCGCCGCATCACCGGTGCTCCCGGAAACCGCGGCCCCCTCCCCCGGCCAGTTCGAAACCGCCTATCGCGGCCTCCTCGCCCAAGGCGCCACGGGCCGACATCCCCGTGCGCATCGTCGACAGCCGCAGCGTGTCGATGGGCCAGGGCATCATCGTTCGTGCCTGCGCCCAGGCGGCGCAATCCGGGGCCGGCATCGATGAGATTGCGGCAAAAGGTGCGTCGCTGGCGGGCCGGGTCCACGTCTACGGCGCGCTCGACACCTTGGAAAACCTGAAAAAGGGTGGTCGTATCGGCGGCGCAAAGGCCATGATCGCCTCGGCTCTCGCCATCAAACCGATCATCGACGTCCGCGAGGGCAAGGTCGAAGAGGGTGGTCGCCAGCGCACCCGGACAAAGGCCCTCGCCTTCCTCGTCCAGAAGGTGAAAGAGCACGGCAACATCTCCGACCTCGCCGTACTGCACGCCGAGTGCGACGACGTCGAGGTATTCCTCACGCAGTTGCGGGCCGTCTATTCGGCCTCGATCGAAGTGGGCGACATCGGTGCGGTCATTGGCACCCACGCCGGCCGCGGCACCATCGGTGTCGCGTTTTTCGACGCGCAATAGACACGGCGTTTTTCGACGCGCAATAGACACGGCGTTCTTTGACGCGCCATCAACACGGCATTCCTCAATCTGAAAGGTGCCCACAACTAGCGTCGTGTGTGCAATGGCTTCGTCTCTCGTACCGAACACGCTCATCGGAGCGCGCTATCGACTCGAAAAACGAATCGGCCAGGGCGGCATGGCCGAGGTATGGCTCGCCAACGACATCTCGTTGAACCGCAAGGTTGCGGTGAAAATGATGAAGGCGCAGCACAACAACGACCCGGTTGTCATTGAACGCTTCCGACGCGAGGCGCAGGCTGCCGGAAACCTGAGTCATCCGAACATCGTGACCGTGTACGACGTCGTCGAAAACGCTGGTCACCAAGCTGTCGTGATGGAGTACATCGAGGGTCTCACCCTGCGCGAGGTGCTCGACCAAAAAACTCGCATCAGTCCCTCACTCACCATTCACATCGGCATGGCGATCGCCAGTGCACTCGATG
This sequence comes from Actinomycetota bacterium, assembly GCA_009919275.1. Taxonomy (GTDB): domain Bacteria; phylum Actinomycetota; class Acidimicrobiia; order Acidimicrobiales; family Ilumatobacteraceae; genus F1-20-MAGs119. The sequence goes on along the minus strand of RGCG01000038.1, from coordinate 12,497 downwards.
CCGCACACGCATCGGGTCTCGTGCACCGCGACATCAAACCCGGCAACATCCTCATCACGCCGACGGGTCGCGTCATGCTCGCCGACTTTGGAATCGCCAAAGCGGTGAACGGCAACGAGTCCGACCTGACGAACCAAAACATCATGATGGGGACCGCCAAGTATTTGTCGCCCGAACAAGTTCGCGGCAAACCACTCGATGGTCGTGCCGATATCTACTCACTCGGTCTCGTTCTCTACGAATGTCTTGCCGGGCGCGTGCCATTCATCGGAGAATCCGATGTCGAAACCGCCCTCGCGCGCGTCCAGCGCGAACCCACGAATCTCCTGAAAAAACGCCCAAATTTGCCGCCTGCACTGACAAATTTCATTCACCAGATGTTGCAGCGCGAACCGTCCCGGCGCCCCTCCACGGGTCTGCAGGTGTACGAAGCACTCTTTCGTATTCGTGAAGCCGGAGTCGATGGAACACCAACGGGCCTCACGCCGCCAAGTGGCCAGCCCGGTGTCATCGAATCACATCCGCTGTCACCAATCACCGGCGGTCCACGACCCGTCATCCCCGGCGAAGTCACGATCAGCAACCCCGTCACGCGAACAAGCATTGCTCCGACCGCTCGGCGTGCGTCACGCTTCAACGTCGCACCATCAACGATGCTTGCATCCGCGATTCTTCTCGTTGTCATTCTCGTTGGCGTCGTCACGTGGCGTGGCATCACAAGCGACACTCCTCTCACCACCGAAGCACCCGCCGCCGAACCTGCGCCGACAATGGCCGCGGCACCGGTTGGGCCCGTCACCATCACGCGCGCGATGAGTTACGACCCCAACGGTGACGACGGTGTCGAAAACGACGAACTTCTTCCGCTACTGCTCGACGGCATGCCGCGCACGCAGTGGCGAACGGTGTGTTACGGCGACAAGTTCTTCGGTTCAAAAGGTGGCGTTGGTGTGGTGCTCGAACTGTCGAGTCCCGCTACCGGAACGTTGATGGTGAACCCGCAGACAAAACCGTGGGGTATCGAGGTCTACTCGGCCCTCGACGTGGTGCCGGCCGGCCTCGACCAGTGGGGTCCGCGAGTGGCGAAGAGCTACGGCACCGAAGTCGGCCCCACCACGTTCGTCGTCAGTGAACCGGCCAAGTACGTCCTCGTGTGGTTCCGTGAGGCCGGAACGAGTCCGGCGTGCAGCACGAAGAACCCGTTCCAGGGTGTGCTGGCAGGGGCCGGGTTCACCGCGGGCGCAACCACGCCCTAGGCGCACCGATCGAGGCGACGACTAGCCTGCGGACGTGAACGCCGGGGCCGTCGACGCCGCAGAGTTCGGGGGCGACCAGGCCGACCTGCTCGTTCGTGCCCGCGCCGGCGAGCGTGAAGCCGTCGATCGATTGTTGCGACTGCACTACGACGCGGTTCATGCCGTATGCCATCGCATGGTTCTCTCGCGGGAAAGCGCCGACGATGCGGTACAAAACGCCCTTCTTGCGATCGTTCGCGGGCTCCCCCGCTTCGACGGACGGTCGAGCCTGTCGACCTGGATCTACCGCATCGCCACCAACGCCGCGATTGACGAAATTCGGCGTGTTCGACGCGCCCCAAGCACCGCCGACCCAATTGTGCTCACCGCCGCCGAGGCACCACACCCCGATTCGGACTCGACAGCCGATCTTGCCGACCATCTCGACCAATCGAGTGCGGTTGCCGCGGCTCTCTCGAAGGTCCCCCACGACTTTCGGGTCGCCCTCGTGCTGCGCTACGTCGCCGACCTCGACTATGCCGAAATTGCCGAGGTGCTCGGTGTCCCCGTCGGGACCGTGCGATCGCGCCTGGCGCGGGGGAAAGAGGCCCTCGCCCAACATCTCACGGATCCACGAACCCCCGTGACGGGACAAATCGCGGCGGGGGAACCAAACTTGACGTCCACGACGTCAGATTCGACGAGCGAGCACACATGACCGATCCCGCCACCGGCCACAACGACGACGCCCTCGGGGCCGCGCTGCGCGGCATGCCCCGTCCCGTCGTCGACCCCGCACTGCGCGAGAGCCACATCTCCGCGGCCCTCGATGCTCTTGCAGATGGTGCTCTTGTGGACGGGACGGTTACGAACCCACGTGATGCCGGCACGAACGTCGTCTCATTTGCCTCGTCTCCTGCCGTGCGCAGGCGCTCGCGGTTGATGACCCTCACTGCCGTTGCCGCCGCAGGGCTCTTCGCGGTTGGTATCGGAATCGGCCGCGTCAGCGCCCCGAAGACCGAGTCCCCGAACATGACGGTGAAGAACTCGGCCCTCACTCCGGCACCCGCCGGTGAAAAGGTCGTTGCGGGTTGCCCCGAACTCGTTCTCGACACGCCGGCCGAGGCCGTCACCACGTTCGGCACCTACGCCCTGTACCGCACGGGGGCCCCCGACAATGCGACTCTCGTCGTTGTCGATACTGCGTCGTGCACAGTCGTCACCCGAGTCGCCGACCCGGGCTGAGCAACACGGGCCGAGAAAGACGACGCACAGTTAGGCTGGCGCGGTGCCGTCGAACCCGCTCACCGACCCGGATTGGGCGCAGAAAACCGTCGACGCAATCGACCGCTGGGTCGGCCTTGTTCGTGACCGCACCACTCGGCCGCTTGTCGCCCTCGTCCGCGGTGTCGTTTTCGCCGTTCTCATCGTCACCGGGGTGGTGCTGGTGGCGGTACTCGGTCTCATTGCCCTGACCCGCGGCCTGCAGGCTGCGCTCGACGCCGGTCTGTCGCGGGATGCCGCGGTGTGGTCGTCGTATCTCATCATCGGCGGCGTCTTTTTGCTCGTCGGTCTCGTCGTGGCACGCAAGAAACGCCCCGACGAGGATCACTAGACAGGAGTTCCCATGGCTGCAACCGCCGCACACCACCACGTTCTCATCATCGGTTCAGGGCCGGCCGGTCTGACCGCGGCCATCTACACGGCCCGCGCCAACCTCGCTCCCCTCGTCATCGAGGGCGAGCCGTCGTCCACCACCGATCAACCGGGTGGTCAGTTGATGCTGACAACCGAAGTCGAAAACTTCCCCGGGTTCCCCGAGGGAATCATGGGTCCCGAACTGATGGGTCGCTTTCGCGAGCAGGCAGGTCGCTTCGGCGCCACGTTCCTCACCGAAAAGGTTGCCCGGGTCGACTTTTCGGCACGTCCGTTGCGGGTGTGGACGCACGACAAAGAGTTCACCGCCGACTCGATCATCGTCGCCACGGGCGCCCAGTCACTGATGCTCGGCCTGCCGCGCGAAACCGACCTGGTCGGCCACGGTGTGTCGACGTGTGCGACATGCGACGGGTTCTTCTTCCGTGGGAAGGAAATTGCCGTTGTCGGTGGTGGCGACAGCGCGGTCGAAGAAGCGGTGTTCCTCACCAAGTTCGCATCGAAGGTGACGATGATCCACCGCCGCGACGAGCTCCGGGCGTCGAAAATCATGCGCGACCGCGCGCACGCGAACGAGAAGATCGACTTCAAGTGGAACAGTCAGGTCGTCGAGCTGAAGGGCGATGCACAGCTCGAAGGCATCGTGCTGAAAGACACCGTGACGGGCCAGCTCTCCGACCTGAACGTGAGCGGATTGTTCATCGCGATCGGACACCAGCCCAACACGAAACTTTTCAGTGGTGTGCTCGACATGGAAGACAGCGGTTATCTCCTCACTCGCACGGGCTCGTCGTACACCAATGTTCCCGGTGTGTTCGCGTGCGGCGACGTGCAAGATCACACGTACCGACAGGCCATCACGGCCGCCGGTTCGGGCTGCATGGCCGCCATCGACTGCGAGCGTTGGCTGGAAAATCAGCATTGACGCGTCCTTTGGCGCCCGCCGTAGACTCTGCCCCATGGCAGACGGCATCGTGACACTCACCAGTTCCACCTTCGACGAAACGGTCAACGCCTCGGACAAGCCGATCCTCGTCGATTTCTGGGCCGAATGGTGCGGCCCGTGCAAGATGATCGCGCCGATTCTTTCGGAGATCGCAAACGAGCAGAAGGACAACCTCGTCATCGCGAAGTTGAACGTCGACGATCACGGCGACATCGCACAGCGATTCGGCGTCATGAGCATTCCAACCCTTCTCGTCTTCGACAAGGGTGAGATGAAAAAGCGCATGGTCGGCGCCAAAGGCAAGGGCGCCCTTCTCCAGGAGTTGTCGGAATTTCTGACGCCTTCCCACTGACCGCCGGGCTTCGCTCGCCCACCGTCAGCGATCTCCAACGACGTCTGCGCACCGCGGGATTCCTCACGCGCGATGTCGAAGACGACGGCCTCTATTGTCCCGTCACGGAAGCAGCGGTCGTCGAGTTTCAGGCATCACGTGGTCTGCGCACCGATGGTGTGTGCGATTCGGCCACATGGACAGTGCTCGTCGAGGCATCGTGGTCGTTCGGTGATCGCATGCTGTACCTCACCTCACCGAACCTGCGCGGAGAAGACGTGACCGAGTTGCAAACGCATCTCTCGCGGTTGGGATTCGACTGCGGTCGGGTCGACGGCATCTTCGGACCGCTCACCGCCCGTGCCGTCAGCGACTTCCAAAGCAATGCGGGTATGTCGGCCGACGGCATTTGCTCCGCCACCACGGCGATGGGGATTCTCCGGCTCGGGTCGCAAAGCGGCTCGGGACCCGGGATCGCGACCCTTCGCGAAACCGAAAACGTCCTCGCCGCAGAACGAGGTTTCCACCGCGTCGTGATCGGCCAATTCGGTGGATTCAGCGGTATCGCGCGTCTCGTGTCGCGGGCGCTGCGCGAGCAGCACGACGTGGTGATGCTCGTCGACGAGCCCGAGGTGTCGTCGCATTCACGCGCCGCGAACCACTTCGCGGCCGACGCGTACCTGGGACTTGAAGGCCACGGCGAAGCCGAGTGCACCATCGCCTATTACCAAGTTCCCGGATTCACCTCCGTACGTGGCGAGGCCCTGGCTACCAAGGTCGCCGAAGAGCTCTCCCGCACGCTGCCCGGCCTATCGGTGTCGGCGGTCGGCATGCGCCTGCCGATCCTGCGCGAGACGAAGATGCCGGCCGTGTTGTGCTCGCTCGGGCCCTTCCAGGAAGTCGTCGACCATGCCCCCGAAGTGGCTGGTGCGCTCAGTCGGGCGTTCGGTGAGTGGCAGAGCACAGCCCGTCCCGACTAAAGATTTTTGGGTTATCCACTGTTACCACCCCGTATTCACAAGGGTTTCACAGTTTTCCCCAGCTCCGTCCACAGCTTGTGGGGGGCCTCAACCTCAACCCTCACGCAAGGGTTGTAGCATAATTGTCTAGTTAGCCCCGGTCATTCGCCGGTAGATCCGCTCGAGGTCCTCGAGGTCGGCGAACTCCACGCCAATGCGACCGCGCTTACCGTTCATCGCCACGTGAACTTTGGTTGCCAGGAACTCGGCCAGCAGGCTTTCCAGTTCAAGCAGGCCGGGCGGAGGCAGTTTCGGGTTTGGTGAAGGCCGTTTGTCGTCGTCGGTTGGCTTTGGCTTGCCCCCCTGGCGGTCGCGGACCGCTTCTTCGACGGCGCGCACCGACCAACCTTCGTCGACAGCCCGGCGGGCGAGTTGCTCTTGAAAGGCCCGGTCGGGCGTACCCAGGATTGCCTTGGCGTGACCCGCCGACAACCGCCCATCAGCCAACAAGTGCTGGATGGCAGGAGGCAGCGACAGCAGACGCAGCGCATTGGTGACCGCGGAACGGCTCTTGCCCACCCGAGTGGCGACCTGCTCGTGAGTCATCGAGAAGTCCTCGAGCAGCTGCTGGTAGGCAGCTGCCTCTTCCAGCGGGGTCAGATCCTGGCGATGGAGGTTCTCGACGAGGGCCTGCTCCACCGAGCCGATGTCTTCGGTGGGTCGCACGACCGCGGGGATGGTGGGGAGGCCCGCCCGGGTCGCGGCCCGCCAGCGGCGTTCACCGGCAATCAACTGGTACTTCCCGTCGGACAGGGGTCGCACCAAGACCGGTTGCAGCACCCCAATGGCCCGCACTGAATCGGTCAGCTCGGACAGTGCCGACTCATCAAAGTGCACGCGGGGTTGATGGGGGTTGGGTTCAATCGACCCAACGGGGACATCGCGCAGAATTGGCCCGTCGATGGGTGTCGAGGTGACTTCGTTGCGTTCGACCAGGTCGGCCGTGATGAGGGCCCCGAGGCCCTTACCCAGCCCGCTTTTCCGTGCCATTGGCGATCTCCTTTGCTGCTTTGCGGTAGGCCTGTGCGCCCGTTGATGACGAGTCGAACGTTGTGATTGGCTGTCCGAACGAGGGTGCCTCGCTGAGGCGAACGTTGCGCGGGATCACCGTCTGGAGAACACGTTCCCCAAACTTGGCCCGCAATTCTTCGACCACCTGGTCGGCCAAATTGGTTCGCTGATACATGACGCAGAGGAACGTGGGGTCGGGGAGCGACGGGTTCAGCGTCTTGCGAATGAGGTGGAGGTTCTTCAACAAGATGTCGATGCCCTCGAGGGGAATGTATTCGGTCTGTACCGGGGTGAGGATTTCGCTGGCCGCGGTCAACGCATTGACGGTGAGCAGGCCGACCGAAGGAGGGCAGTCGATGAGGATGAAATCCCACTGGTCAGCAATCGGGTCGATCGCCAAGCGCAGTCGGCTCTCTCGTCCGAAAGCGGGGACTAACTCGATCTCGGCACCGGCCAGGTTGATATTCGACGGGGCGAGGAACAGGTTCTTGACGGCGGTTGGCTCGATGGCGTCTTCCAGGGGTGTCTCTTGGATGAGGACGTCGTACACGGTGTGTTCGAGATCCCGGGTATCGATGCCGAGCGAGCTCGATGCATTGCCCTGGGGGTCGAGGTCGATGATGAGGGTGCGGTAGCCCATCTCGGCGAAACAGGCCCCCAAGTTGACGGTGCTGGTGGTCTTTGCCACCCCACCCTTGTTGTTCGAGACGGCGATGATGCGGGGTCGTCGAGGGGCGTCCATCACCCCACCATAGCCCGTGGGTGTGAAAAGACGGAGGATCTCAGAAGGCTCCTGGGGGTCGATTTGTTCCACGTGGAACATCGGATTGGGTCAAAATCGATCATTTTTTGAGAAAAATTGCAAGAAAGTGGGCCAAAACCATGTTCCACGTGGAACAAAGCCGCCGTCCGAGGATCGGTGCGGACCCCTCCGTTTTTTCTCAGATGCGTCGGAAGCGGGCGACGGCGCCAAGCCGCTCGGGGCCTTCCAGCCCGAGTTCGGCGACAAGGTCGGGGCGCCAACGATTGGGCTCGCCTTCGGGAGGTTCGCTCACCACGACGACGCCGCCGACTCGTGCCAGCGCCGCCGACAGTCGCAGCGTCATCTCATGTGGTCCGAACCCCCGAGAGATCACCGCGTCGTAGGCGCCCGCATGCCGAGCATCATGGATGATCGCCTCGACGTCAGCGCAGATGACGCTCACCCGCTGTCGCCACCCAAGGGCGGCGACGGCGATGGTTAGGGCGTCGGTCCGTTTTGCCCGGCGGTCGACAAGGACGAGGCTCGCGTCGGCAAGAGCGTCAGCGACAACGAGCCCCGGCACACCAGCGCCCGAGCCGAGATCGATGATGTGGTTCGTCCCCGCCGGCAGGGCGTCGACGAACGCCCGGGCATGGGCGATGACGTCATCAATTGGGCGGGGCCCGAGGGCCCCGATGCGCTGGGCGTCGACGAGGATGTCGCGAACCGAGCGCGGCACGAGGTCAGTCCGCGGCGGGCTCGACCACGATCTGGCGGTACGGGTCTTCGCCGCGCGAGCGGGTGGAGACGCCATCGACGCCCGCCAGGGTGTCGTGAACGACCTTGCGATCAGCTGAAGCCATGGGTTCAAGGACGCGGGGCTTGCCGGTCTCCTTTACGTCGCTCGCGACCTTCAACGCAAAGCGACTGAGTGCGTCGCGACGCCGCTCGCGGTAGCCGGCTACGTCGACGCGCAAACGGGTGTCGTGATCACCGAGGCGACGCTGGGCCACCACGCGGGTGAGGTCTTGAAGGGCGAGAAGGGTGTTGCCCTTCGGTCCAACGAGCAGGCCGAGGTCGTCACCGTTCACCTGGACTTCCATCTCTTCGTCCTCGCGTACCAACACCACATTGGCCGACAAGCCAAATGCCGCCGTGACTCCCTCGAGGAAACTCACGGCCTGTGCTCCGACAATTGCGGGGTCCACCGGGTCGCCCTTGGGCCTTTCTTCGCGTGGTTCGCGAGCTTCGCGCGGCGGACGCGGTGCACGTTCGGGGCGTGGCTTGCGCTCGCCGCCGTTCCGTGACTCCTTGTTGCCCGAACGCTCACGACCACCGTCACCCCGGCTGCCTTCGTTCCGGTTGCCCTCTCCGCGCCCGCCGCGGCGACGGTCGCGGCGCTCGGTCTTCGGGCGCACTTGAGTGGGTCGCACCCGAGCGCGCACGCGGGCCTCACCGCGAGTACGGCCAAAGAGGCCCGGCTTGGGCTCTTCGAGAATTTCGAATTCGGCGTCATCGACATCGACGCCGAGCATCTCGAGGGCGGCGTTCTTGGCTTCGTCGATCGTGCGACCGGTGATTTCAACCCATTCCATGGTTCTGGTCCTTCACTTGCTTGGGAGACTAAATTAACTGGATAATTACTTCTTGGGCCGCTTGGACGGCGGCACGGGGCGGCCGGGGCGGTTGCCCGACGGAGTCGGCTTGTTCTTCGGCGGCGTCACCCGGCGGCTTTGAATGCCGGGTTGCGTGTCTTTGGCGGGTTCGGCTTTCTTCGCTTTCGCCGACTTGTCGCCTGCGTTCTTGGCGGACTTCTCGTCCTTTGCCATCTGACGGGCGGTTTCGCTGGCCGCCTGGGCCTGGCGGCCAATCGCATTGTCGTTCCCGTAGAACCGACGGGTGATGTACCACTGCTGAACGATGCGGATGATCGCCTGGGTTGCGTAATAGACGACGAGGCCGGTTGGCAGGAACACCTGAAACACCGCGAATGCAACGGGCAGGTACTGCATGATCTTGGCCTGCGTTGCCGACATCGAGGGCGACACCGTGCGCGACGCAATCATGCGCTGCTGCACGAAGTAGAGCCCGGCGAGCGCAACGACGAGCAACGCGTAGGGGATTCCCTTCACGAAATCCTCGCCCATGATGGTGGCGGGACGTTCAGCCAAGTCGAGTCCCAACGACAACATCTGCCTGCGGTTATCGAGCGAGGTGAAGAGCTCGGACGTCTTCGAGATGTAACCCGGGTTAAAAGTGCCGTCCTGGCCCAGGCGGGTGAGGCCGTGCAGTACTCGGAACATGATGATGAACACCGGCATTTGCGCAAGGAGTGGCAGGCACGACGAGAGCGGATTGACCTTGTGCTCTTGGTAGAGCTTCATCATCTCTTCGTTCAACTTCTGACGATCGTTGCGATACGCCTGCTGCAGCTTCTTCATCTCGGGTTGCAAGCGCTGCATCTCGAGCATGCCCTTGGTGCTCTTCAGTGTGAGGGGCGTGAGGATCAGCATGATCGTCACGGCGACGAGCGCAATCGCGCCGGCGTAACTATGGACGAGGCTGTAGTACTGGCTGACGAGCCAGGCTCCTGCTTGAAACACGGTTCCTACTTTCTCCGCGGGGAAACGTCACCGGGCTCGGGAACAGGGTCCCAACCCGAAGGGCCAAAGGGGCGACAACGCGAAAGACGGCGCACGGTCAACCAAAATCCGCGTGCGGTGCCGTGAGACTCGAAGGCCTCGTGGGCATAGTTCGAACACGACGGGGAGAACCGGCACGGCGAGGGTCGGTGGGCAAAGGCCTCTTGGTACCACTCGATCGCGGCCAGACAGCGTTGGTTCAGCGTGCGGCGGGTGCGGGTTGCGGTGGTCATTTCCCACCGCCCGGGTGTGTGGTTCCACGCGCACGGTTGCGGTCGGCCGCGCGACCGGCCAGGACGGGGAGTTGCTGGTTGAGCTCGGTGAAGGTCAGATTGACGGCGGGGGCGTCGGCGCCGACCAGATACCAACCCGGTTCAAGAGCAGTGGCGTTGGCGCGCACGACCTCGCGCAAGCGACGACGCAGGCGGTTGCGCGACACCGCGGATCCGACGGGTCGGCCGAGTGCGTAGGCCACATGAGGCTGGGAGAGAGACGGGTCGAGAAGCACGGAGCACCACAACGGGCCGGAACGAACGAAGGAACCATCCCGCCGGAGGCGGGCGAAGACCGCTCGTTCGTGGATGCGGCCGATCAAGCGGAAAGGCGGTAGCGGCCCTTGTCCCGACGGGACTTCAAGACGGCGCGGCCGGCGCGGGTCTTCATGCGGGCGCGGAAGCCGTGCTTCTTCGCGCGGCGGCGGTTGTTGGGCTGGAACGTACGCTTCATGCAGCAAATCCTTCTGGCGGGTGTCGCCCGGGAGACATGTGCCCGGAGACATCGTGCGAGTCAAGTTGTTGTCGGTGGCCGGGGCGGAAAGTGCGAAGCGGCCGGAAACGCGTGGGACCGACGTCGCAAGGCTAGGGGTGATTTGTCAGAACCGCACCAGCGTTTTTTGGGCTGTGGATAATCTGCTATGGTCTTCCCTCCGCGTTGATATACAAGGGTTTGCGGGGGTTTTCCGGCCTGAGACCGCCTTCCACACCCTGTGGATAACAATGTGGACAAGGGCTGGACATACATAGCTGCAATTTGGAAAAGAAGTCGGATTTTTCGCTCAAACGCAAGCAGAGAGGGGGGTAGCGGAAATGGCAGAACATGACACCGTGTGGACAGCCGTGTCCGCACTTTTGCGTGCGCAGGTGTCCGAGGCCGTGTGGTTGTCGACATTCCAGGACGTGGTCGCGCTCCCGTCCGCCGAGACGACCCTGCGTCTTCAGGTGCCAAATGGTCACATTCGCGAGCGCATTCTCACGCGCTATCTCCAGCTCGTGCTCGACGCACTCGCCGAGATCGACGAAAGCGAGCGTCAGTTGCACGTCGACGTCGCGCCGATCGACACAGAGGCCGACATCGACATTCCCGAAGTCGACTTCGATGCCGAACTCGCGCGGCTGACATCGGGTGCCACAGCACCGGATTCTCCCGGTGGCGTCGCGATGAAAACCGAAACGCGCGGACAAGCAACGGGTCTCAATCCGCGCTACACCTTCGACACGTTCGTCAAGGGCGCATCGAACCAATTCGCCTTGGCTGCCGCGCACCGCGTCGCAGAAACGCCGGCGCGGTCGTACAACCCGCTCTTCATTTACGGTTCTGCGGGTCTGGGCAAAACCCACTTGCTGCACGCAATCGGTGAGTATGTGCAGCAGAACTACGCCCATTACGAAGTGCGCTACGTCTCGACCGAAACGTTCATGAACGAATACGTCGATGCGATCCGCACCAACACGACGGCCGCGTTCAAACGCCGCTATCGCGAGGTCGACGTTCTTCTCATTGACGACATTCAGTTCATGGAAGGCAAAGAAGGGCTTCAGGAAGAGTTCTTCCACACGTTCAACTCGCTCCACGGTGCGAACAAACAAATCGTCATCTCGTCCGACCGCGTGCCCGACGCAATTCCCACGTTGGAAGACCGTCTGCGCGGGCGGTTCCGGTGGGGTCTCATCACCGACATTCAGCCACCCGATCTGGAAACGCGCCTTGCCATTTTGCGCAACTACGCCGAGCGCAACGGCACCAAGGTGCCCGACGACGTGCTCGAGTTCATCGCGGCGAACATCACCTCGAACATCCGTGAACTCGAGGGTGCTCTCATCCGCGTCACCGCCTACGCCGCGTTGAACCGGATCCAGATGACGGTCGCCACCGCCCAGGAACTGCTCGTCGATCTGCTCGCCGAGTCGGCCTCGCGCCAAAAGACCGACGAAGAGATGCTTCAGGACATCGCGTCGTATCTCGGCTACAGCGTCGATGCCTTGCGCGGAAAGAGCCGCCAGCGTCCCCTCGTCATGGCCCGCCAAGTGGCGATGTACGTCATGCGCGCACAGACCGAGCTCAGCTATCCCTCGCTCGCCCGCCTCTTCGGTGGTCGCGACCACACCACGGTCATTCACGCCGTGGAAAAGGTGCAGCGAATGATGGCCGAGCGCAAGCAGGTCTACGACCAGGTGACCGAGCTCATCCGGCGCTCGAAAAAAGGCTGACGACGGTGGTCTTCGCGTCGGCCGATGTCGTTTCGACTGGGGACAAGGTGTTGGTTGTCACGGGGACAACGTGCGCGCCGTTGGGCATGAACCCCACGTTGTCCACCGAGGCAATCATGTGTTCGCACGACCATGTGGAAACATGGGGACAACGTGCGCTCACCCTTTTCCGCCCCGGTACTGGCGCGGAAGCAGGTTGTCCACAATTCACACCCCTTATTACAGGCATTATCGATTTATCTCCCATCCATCAATGGCAATCCGCTCGATCCATCTCAAAGCAGGACGCTCGTGAAATTTCGTTGTGAACGTGAACAACTCGCCGAAGCACTTGGTCTTGCTTCGCGCATCGCTTCGGGCCGTGTCGGAGCACTCCCGGCGCTGTCGGGTGTTCGACTTCAGGTGAAGGGCGACGCCTTGCATCTCACC
>RGCG01000037.1 GCA_009919275.1 Actinomycetota bacterium | reverse complement strand
AGTAAGCGCGCGCATCGTGGCGATTGGTCATGCAAACGACGGTGGCGGATCGATTCGCATTCCGGCGAGTGAATGCGGACTCGTCGGCCTGAAGCCGTCGCGCGGCCGAATCAGCAAGGGTCCCGACGCGGGAGAGTCGTGGATGGGTGCGACCGTCGACGGCGTCGTCACGCGCAGCGTGCGCGACACCGCGCTGATGCTCGACATTCTCTCGGGCTACGAAACGGGTGACCCATACGTTGCGCCACCTTTCTCGCGGCCACTGATGGAAGAAATCGGTCGGCCCGTCGGATTCCTGCGCATTGGCATTCTCGACCACCCATTGATGGATGGTGGCGTCGACCACCCCGAAACACGCGAGTCGATGGCGCGTACGAGAAGACTTCTCGAGTCACTCGGACACATCGTCGAAGACGCGCACCCCGCGGCGATGGGCGACCCCGACTTTGCCGACACGTTCACGGGCATCGTCGCAGTGGCAACCGACGCTGGCCTCGTCGATGTCGAACGCATCATCGGCCGACCGGTGGGCGAGGACGACATCGAGATGGACAATCTCTTCATGCGTGAGATCGGCAAGTCGATCACTGCGACTCGGTACATCGCGATGGTGAATTGGATGCATGCGTGGTCGCGACGCATGCTCGACTGGTGGACGCCCGCCGACGGCTCGCAGGGCTTCGACCTGCTGGTGACGCCAACGCTCGCAGGTCCGCCACCAAAGCTCGGCTGGCTCACGGGACCCGAGGCGGGGCTGCGTTTGCGTTCGATCCTGCAGTACACCGCACAGTTCAACGTGAGTGGACAACCCGCCATCAGCCTCCCGTTGCACTGGAGTAGCGACGGTTTGCCGATGGGCGTGCAGTTCGTTGCCGCAGCGAACAGGGAAGACGTACTCGTGCGCATTGCATCGCAGTTGGAGGCAGCTGCACCGTGGCGTGACAAAGTGCCACCGATAGCCTGACCCGATGGCAACGGTTCGCATCCCCACCACAATGCGCCCCATTTCGGGGGGCGCCTCCACAGTGCAAGTCGACGGAGCAACACTTGGTGAAGTGCTGCGCAACCTCGAAGCCAAGCACCCCGGGTTCGGCGAGCGTCTCTTCGACGAAACGGGTGCGCTGCGCAAGTTCGTCAACGTCTTCGTCGCAGACGACGACGTGCGTTACCTGCAGGGTCTCGACACGCCCGTTCCCGCCTCCGAAACCGTCTCGATCATTCCGGCAGTCGCGGGCGGCTGAGCCGCACGCGACCGTGGGTAGGGCGGGCGGCTGAGCTAGATCTCGCAGACGAACGAGGTCGACGACTTCATCACCATCGGTGCGGCGGCCGCGCCGACTTGCCGCGTGGGTGTTCCCTTGTAGCAACCGATCACGTAGGGGAATGTTTCGGTGATGTAGTAGCGGTAACCGCCATTCTCGTCGGTGCGACCGTTGCACTCGTCGAGAGTGTTGGCGCCGCCACCGACGTACGAATACGCCTTCCACGAATACGACTTCGGGATGCCCGTCATCTTGTAGCCCGAAGTGTAGGTGTAGCCGGGGTTCGAATAAATCGGGAATCCGTCGTTCGCATAACCAACGATCGTCTCGTCGAGGTAACAGGAATTGATCGAGAGAATGGCGTGGTAGTGATAGTCGCCGTTGTAGCCCGTGTGCCCCTTGCAGGTGTCGAGAATGTTGTTGTACACGGGGTCACCGAACGCTTCGGCCTGTGGGACGGGTCCCTCGGTGGGTCCGTAGATCGGAAGTCCGGTCACCGTGAAGGCAATCGTGCCGAGCTGGTTTTCGATACTCGTTGATGATGCTGCGACCTTCGGTGTGGTCGTGACTTTCCAGGTGTAGGCCTGTTCACGCAGCGCGTTCGGGGTTTTGGCGACGAAGGTGTAACCGATCATGCCGTTCGAGGTGACGGTGAGCGTGTCGCCACTGCACGACGCGGCAACCTTCGGCTTTGCATAGGCGGATCCGGCACCCGAGGCAGAGGAGAGGTCGACGAACTTGTACGTCGAGGCACAACCCGCTGCGCTCTGCGATGTCGTTGGCGCCGAGACCGTGAGGGTCTTTGTCGCCGATCGAGAGGCGAAGGCGCGGTACGCGGCGATCTTCACGGTGAGTTTGCACTTGCCAACAGTCGACGACGTGACGATCTTTTTCGACTTGACGGCGCATGCGCCGCTTGCCGACCAGGTTTGGGTGCCACCCGAGTCGGTCGCAAAGAGGGACTTGGTTGTGTAGGTGGCATTGGTGGCCAGCTCGGTGACCTTCCAGGTCGCGGTTGGGCGGGTGGCGGCGTGCGCGGCCGAGGGGAGTCCAACGGCGAGGGCCAGAAGTGCGGCGGCGGTGACCCGGGCGACGCGGCGGAACGTGGTTGTCATGGGGACATTGTGAACCCGCCGTCGGAGGGCCGTTGTGCGGATAGTGAAGAACTGGCGAAGAATCGGGGTTTGGCGGGCGTTGCCGCCTTAGCACTCGAGCCGTTAGAGTGCTAGCACTCGCACACCCCGAGTGCGAGGTGCTCACACAGAGCCTTTCCAACACTGAGATTCAGAGGAGAACCATGGCAAAGATCATCGCTTTTGACGAACAGGCCCGCCGCGGCCTCGAGGCAGGCATGAACAAGCTGGCCGATGCCGTTCGTGTCACTCTCGGACCAAAGGGTCGCAACGTCGTTCTCGACAAGAAGTGGGGTGCGCCCACCATCACGAACGACGGCGTGTCGATCGCAAAGGAAATCGAACTCGAGGACCCGTACGAAAAGATCGGCGCGGAGCTCGTGAAAGAAGTCGCGAAGAAGACCGACGACGTGGCCGGTGACGGCACCACCACGGCAACGGTTCTCGCGTGGAACATGGTGCGCGAGGGTCTGCGCAACGTCGCAGCCGGCGCCAACCCGATGAGCCTGAAGAAGGGCATCGAGGCCGCCGTCGAGGCAGCAATCGGCAGCATCAAGGCGCTTGCCAAGGAAGTCGACTCGAAAGAGCAGATTGCCCAGGTTGCAGCCATCTCGGCTGCCGACCAGGAAATCGGCAACATGATCTCCGAGGCCATCGACAAGGTCGGTAAGGACGGCGTCATCACCGTCGAAGAGTCGCAGACCTTCGGCATGGAGATGGACCTCGTCGAAGGTATGCGCTTCGACAAGGGCTACATCTCGCCGTACCGAAGACGTCGAAGGCGAAGCACTCGCCACGCTCGTGGTGAACAAGATCCGCGGAACCTTCAAGAGCGCAGCCGTCAAGGCCCCGGGCTTCGGTGACCGTCGCAAGGCAATGCTGCAGGACATGGCCATCCTCACCGGTGGACAGGTCATCAGCGAAGAAGTCGGCCTGAAGCTCGACAACGTCACGCTCGATCTTCTGGGCCGCGCCAAGCGCGTCGTGATCACGAAGGACGAGACCACGATCATCGAAGGCGCCGGTGCCGAAGACGACATCAAGGGCCGTATCAGCCAAATCAAGACCGAAATCGACAACACCGATTCCGACTACGACCGCGAAAAGCTCCAAGAGCGTCTCGCCAAGTTGTCGGGTGGTGTCGCGGTGCTGAAGGTTGGCGCCGCCACCGAAGTCGAGCTGAAGGAAAAGAAGCACCGCATCGAAGACGCGGTCAGCACGACAAAGGCCGCAATCGAAGAAGGCGTCGTCCCCGGCGGTGGTGTTGCACTTCTCCGCGCGCAGACCGCTGTGCTCGAGCGTGCCGCCAAGTTGACCGGCGACGAGGCAACAGGCGCCAAGTTGGTCGCGCGTTCACTCGAGGGTCCGCTGAAGCAGATCGCCGAGAACGCGGGCATGGAAGGTGGCGTCGTCGTCGAGAAGGTGAAGTCGCTGAAGGGCAACGAGGGCCTGAACGCCGCAACCGGCGAATACGAAGACCTCGTCAAGCTCGGCGTCATCGACGCGGCGAAGGTGACCCGTTCTGCACTGCAGAACGCGGCCTCGATCGCGGCGCTTTTCCTCACCACCGAGGCGGTCATCGCCGACAAGCCCGAGGCTTCCGCGCCGGCCATGCCGGGCGGGGGTATGGACGACTTCTGAGTCGTCGTCGGTCACGACACAACCCTCCGCTCCATCGTGATTGCGCTCGTCACCGCTGAGGTGTCACGCGATCTCGATGAAGACCTACCGATTCTGGGTGCCGCGCTCGAAAGAGCCGGCACCCAGTTTCATTTTGTGAACTGGCACGATGCAGTCGACTGGTCGCAGTACGCTGCGGTCTTTCTGCGCAGTCCATGGGACTACCACCTGCGTCGTGACGAGTTTCTCGCATGGCTTCGCGAAGTGTCGCGCGCGACGCGTGTGTTCAACACCTACGACGTCGTTGAATGGAACAGTGACAAGCGGTATCTCGGCGAATTGGCGACCGCCGGAATTCCGGTTGTATCCACGCGTTTCATCGCCACGGCCGATGAATCGACCGTGCGCGACGTCCTCGACGAGGTGGGAAACGACATCGTTGTGAAGCCCAGCATCTCGGCGGGTTCCTACGACACGGTGCGTTACCGCGATGCATCGTTGGTTCTTGGTGAGGTTGTCGCACACGTGTCGCGCATTCTTGCGGCGCGGGCTGTTGCGATGATCCAACCCTACGAATCGGGTATCGACGAAAGAGGCGAAACCGGCATGGTGTGGTTGAACGGCACGTTGAGCCATTCGTTCCGCAAGGGTGCGATCCTCGCTGAACAGCCCGACATGGGAAACGGCCTCTACGCGGCGGAAGACATTGCTTCGCGCACCGCAACGAAGGAGGAAGTCGTGCTGGGGGAGCGGATCATGGCGTTCCTGTCATCGCGTTTCGGTGCCCCACCGCTCTACGCCCGTGTCGACGTGATTCCCGACGCCGATGGCAAGCCGCAGTTGATGGAACTCGAACTGGTCGAGCCCTCATTCTTCCTCGCCTATGCACCAGGGGCCGACGACAGGGTGGCTTCTGCGTTCACAAACGCCCAGCGGTAGCGTGGCATCCATGAGCGAACCGATGTCCCCCTCGGTCGGAATGGGTGTTCTGCACCTTTTCTGCAAGCCGGGTCAATCTTTCGACCGCCAAGCAACGATCAACGCAGTGAAAGAGGCCGAGTCGGCAGGTCTGACTGTCATCACGGTCTCGATGCTCGGTCACAAGAGCGACGCCTGCTTCATGGCGTTGGCCAACGACATGCGCGACTTGCGTCGCCTTCAAAGTGCAATCCAGCGTGCGGGCCTCGACATCGTCGATAGCTACGTGTCGCTCACCGAGGTGAGCGAGTACGCCGTCGGCGTGCCCCAAGAGATGCTGAACGCGCGTCTGTATCCCAAGATTCCGGTGCCGGGAAAGAACGCGTTCTGCTTCTATCCGATGTCGAAGCGTCGCAACGTCGGTGCCAACTGGTTCACGTTGCCGTACGAAGAGCGCCTGCGGCAGATGCAAGAACACGGCCACAGTGGCCGCAAGTTCGGCGCCAAGGTGACCCAGCTCGTCACCGGGTCAACTGGCCTCGACGACTACGAGTGGGGAGTCACGTTGTTCGCCGTGAATCCGGACGACCTGAAAGAGGTCGTGTATACGATGCGCTTCGACCAAGCCTCGGCTGAATACGCCGAGTTCGGACCGTTCTGTATGGGCATGCTCACACCGATCGACGAACTCGTCGATCTTCTCTGACGGAAGTTCCCTTGCATACCGACCTCGCCTACCTGCGCGATGCGTTCGTGCGCGAGTTTGACGCAACGGTGATTGCCGTCGACGGCAACCGCGTTGCGCTCGACGCGACCTACTTCTATCCAACCGGTGGTGGCCAGCCACACGACACCGGCACGCTCGGCTCTGCGCACGTGTCTGAAGTTCGCAAAGAGGGCGACGCTGTGTGGCACACCCTGCAGGGACCGGTTCCGAGTGTCGGCGACGTCGTGCACGGCGCGGTCGATTGGGATCGCCGTTTCAATTTGATGCGCACTCACACCGCGATGCACATCCTCTGCGGTGTCATCTGGAACGAGTGGCAGGTGCCCGTCACCGGCGGAAACATGGAGCCGCTCTCGGCGCGCATGGATTTCGAGTTTGATCCGCTGCCCGAGGGCTTCGCACAGCGTGTCGAGGATCTGGTGAACGAGGCGATCGCGCGCGACTTTCCAATCGAGGTGAGTTTTCTGCCGCGCGAGACGGCGGTTCTCGACGCCGATCTGATTCGCACGAAGGTGTCGCTGATTCCCGAGACGGTGAAAGAGATCCGGGTCGTCGACATCGTCGGTCTCGACAAACAAGCCGACGGCGGGACCCATGTTCGTTCGACCGCAGACGTGGGCCGGTTCCGTGTGATCAAACTGGAAAACAAGGGCAAGGGCAACAAGCGAGTTCGAGTCGAAATTCTCGATTAGATTCTCGTTCAATGAGAAAAAGATTTGCAGCGGCGTTTACTGCGTTGGCGATGGTGATCGTGCCAACGGTCGTGGCCTTTGCATCTCACGAATGGATTGCAGTACCCGGCACGATCAGCGGGTACTCGGCTGCAATCTCCGACAGTGGCAACATCGTCTATGTTGGAAGAGTCGACGCTTTCAGTCCGCATGAAGCCAAGGTCTGGAAGTCGACGAACGGTGGGACGAGCTGGTCTGTTCTCTCTAATTCACCTGATCGGTTTTCCTGGCTAGATCTCGAGACGTCGGCCGACGGTGCAGAGGTTGTCGGGCTCGGATACACAGCTGGGGCATCCCAGACACGGCCCTACCGAAGCGATGACAGTGGGTCCACGTGGTCGGTTCTCAGCAATGCGCCGAACCTCGAGTGGGTCGATCTTGCGATGTCGAGTAACGGGAAGACGATCATCGGCGGCTCGAAATATTCGGGACTCTGGACATCCGATGACTTCGGCGCCAACTGGTCGGACGTCGCGCCCGCTTCAGGCGCATGGTGGACGGGGGTAGCCGTTTCGTCGAACGGACAGCGAATGGCTGCGGCTCATGTCACTGGAGGTATCTGGGTTTCGTCAAACGCCGGCGCCACCTGGACTCGGGCGACGGGGACGAATATCGCCAATTGGTGGGCCATTGCCATGTCGGGTGATGGAAGTCGCCTGGTTGCCCTCAATGACGACGATGATCCGGAAACAGTTGGTAACGACGGGTTGTGGACGTCGACCGATTCCGGCGCAACTTGGACCCGTTCGTCGCTCACGGTTCCATTGCGAAAAGTGGCGGTGTCGCGTGACGGAACGACAATGGCGGCGTCGCTGTACGGGGAGGAGCTTTGGTTGTCGCACGACAGCGGCTCGACGTGGACCGTGTCCTCGCTTGGAAATTCATCATGGACGGCGATTGCCATCAATGCGAGTGGCGAACGAATCGTGGCCGTGCCCGAGATGGAAACGTTGCGAGTTGGAGTCTCCACAACGACAACAACGACGACCACGACGTCGACGATGCTCGCTCCGTCGTCGTCGCAATCCGTGCCCTCCACCGCTGCATCGTCGACTTCGTCGTCCAGCACGGTTGCAACAACGGCTGGACCAGCGACCGCAACGACTGCTGCGCCGGCGACCACGGTTGCCACCACGACAACTGCTCCGCCCACAAGTCTTGCCGCCACGACAACGACGACGGTTGCCGATTCGCCTCCCCCGAATGTCACTCCGGCGATGATTTCGTCTTTTAGCTCGAAGTCACTGGTGAAGCAGCCGGAGGCTCCCGCCGGTGGAACGGTCAACATTCGTATCTCGGGCTTTCAACCATCCGAGTTGGTATCGATCGGTTTTGATACCTCATCGGTACAAAGCCAGGCGATTGCCGACGGAGTCAGGGCGCAGGCTGTCAACAAACCAATGCTCACGGTGCGGGCAGATTCAACGGGGACGATTTCCGTTGAAGCGAAAGTCCCTGCAACGACGTCGGGCAGTATGACTCTGTGGGCTTACGGTCGCGAGAGCAAGATTGGTTTCCGACAGGAGATCAAGGTCTCCGCGCTGCCACAAACCGGCAGCGATTCGGGTGGCTTGATAGTGAACGCGATTGCACTGCTTGGAGTTGGGACGCTGCTCGTCGCGTCGCGCCGTCGACGTGTTTCTGGTGTCGCCAACAATGGCGTTGGCGATCGGCAATGACGGTCTGATGCAATCCGAGGCGGTGGGGGCCGCCGAGATTCCCGTCATCCCTCGACGTGCCTGGTATGCACTGCTGCTGACATCGTTCGGCCAGTTCTTTGTCATCTTTGACTCGACGGTGTTGAACGTCGGCTTCGCGTCGATCGAGAAGGACTTCTCGAACGTGGCGCGCACCACGTTGGCGTGGGCGTTGACGAGTTACTCGATCGGCACCGCGTCGCTTCTGCTTCTTGCGGGTCGTGTTGCCGACCTGTTCGGACGCAAGCGGGTGTTTCTCGTTGGCATCTCGATTTTCGCGATCGGAAGTTTGGGAGCCGGTCTGGCGCCGAACGTGGGAATCCTCATTGCGACCCGCGCGGTGCAGTCGGTGGGTGGCGCGTTGATGGTGCCCACGTCGATCGCCCTTGCGTTGCCGGAGTTCCCGCCCGAGAGACGCAGCTTGGCCGTCGGTGTGTGGGGTTCGATCGCCGCGTTGGCGGGGGGCTTGGGGCCACCTCTCGGCGCTGCCGTCATCGAACTGGGTGGTTGGCGATGGATCTTTTTCATCAACATCCCCGTTGTATTGATCGTCGTCGTGTTGGGTCGCAATATCTTGCGCGAGTCGAAAGGTTCGTCGACGGGCGTGCGCCTCGACACGGTGTCGGTTCCGCTTGGCACCATCGCCCTTGCGTTGCTGACCCTCGGTGTCCTGGAAGGTGAAAAGTGGGGTTGGACAAGCCCCGGGATTCTTGCGTCATTCGTCGGTGTGGTGGTGTTCGGGTGGATCGTTGTTCGCCGTTCCCTGACGCATGCCGAACCTCTCCTCGACATGTCGATCTTCCGGCATCGTCGATTCAGTACGGCGTCGGTGGCGACGTTTACCTTGAACCTCCCGGTGGCGGGCTTCTGGTTCAGCGCACCGCTCTTTTTTCAGACCGTGTGGGACTGGTCGGTACTGAAGAGTGGATTCGCGATCATGCCGACGCCGGTCATCATCTTTTTGACCGCGACGATTGCGGGTCGATTCTCCGATGGGGGACTCATCAAGCCGATCATCGGCTCGGGGATCGGATGCTGCGCCATCGGCATCGCCGGACTCGCATTGTTTCTCGACGGCGATGCGAATTATTGGGCGCACTACCTGCCGTTCGCTGCGATCTACGGCATTGGTCTCGGCTTGTCGTGGTCGAACCTGACCGCTGCAGCATTGGTCGGTATTGATCATGAGAAGTTCGGTGTTGCGAACGGAACGAATCTCACCTTCCGGCAAGTGGGCGGTGCGATGGGTGTGGCGTTGTCCATAGCTGTCGCAGGCGAGTCGGGAGTGTTGGGCTCGGCCGCCGCCTTCCACCGCGTGTGGCTGGTGCTCTCGTTCTGGATGGTCGCGACCGTCATCTTCTTCGTGGTCGCCTACCCTCGAATTTCTTCTGAGTCGCGGGTGGCCCACAACTAAGGTGGCTTAGTGCCCGAAACGTCGAATCTTGTCGCCTTCATCGGGGCAACGGTCGTTCTCCTTCTCATTCCCGGCCCTGCGATCATTCTCAATTTGAACCGCACGTTGGCCGACGGGCGGTCGCACGGGCTGGCAACCGTCGCGGGGCTTGAAATCGGCGACATGATCCAGGCCTCGCTCGCCGCCCTGGGACTCAGCGCCGTGCTTGCTACGTCGGTGAGCCTCTTCAACGCAATCAAATGGGGTGGTGTCGCGTACCTCGTCTTCACGGGAGTGAAGACCCTTCTCACTCGTCCCGACGAGTTGCGCTCTGATTCGACCCACACGACACTTGCGCAATCGTTCCGGCAGGGGATCATCGTGAATGCGCTGAATCCCAAGACGTCGCTCTTCTTCCTTTCGATCTTCCCGCAGTTCGTCGATGCGAAGGCGTCGAATGCGAAGGTGCAATCGCTCGTGCTCGGACTCGTCTTTGTAGTGCTCGCAACGATCTTCAACGGTTCGTACACGCTGATGGCGAGCGGCCTGCGCGATTGGCTGCTGCGCGGGCGTGCCGTGTACGTGATGCGCCGTTACGTATCGGGGTTCGCGTTCATCGGGCTCGGGCTTTTGGCAATGACGGCAGGACATCCGTCCGGCGCCGACTGACCGGGGCGGTTGTTGGCTGTTGCCGTGGATCCTCAGTTCGATGGGGAAGGATCCCGCCTTCGAGTCGGGGCCCATCTCAACGGTCATCCAGGATTTGTTGTCGATTGCGATTTATCTGTCCCTCGCGACACTCATTGTGTGATCGCGGTGTTCGACAGTCGTAGGGCAACCCACGAGAAGGGTTGAGTCGAACCGGCGGGTGTGACGTGGTCCGAGGTAAACGTCTCGATCGATTCAAACTCCGGTGCGAAGAACTCCGCGAGAGAATTTGTCGACCACCGCTGGACGGGGAGGCCGGAGCACGCGGTCGGACCATCGGGAGAGAACGTTGCGATGATCGCGAGACCGCCTGGCTCCAAGAGACTTGTCAGGCGCGCTCTGTAGCGGGCCTGTTGGATCGGTTCGACGAGAAAGTGAAACACCGCGCGGTCGTGCCAGATTGCGAAGCGCTTTGGTGGGTCGAATTCAAGAACGTCATTGACGACGGTCGTCAGGCGAGTTGTTTGGTGTCCGCGGGTGGTTGACGCCGTGCGAAGTTCGCTGAGTGCGGGTGGCGCAATGTCGACGACGGTGACGTCGCGATAGCCCCGGTCGAGCAGGGCAAGCGCGAGTGATGATGCACCACCTCCGACGTCGACCACCGAACCCTCGGGTCCCGCCCCGTGGGCTTCGATGAGACGGACGGACTCGTCGGGGGATTGCTGGGTCCACGAACGTTGTCCCGGTCCCTTCGATTCGTAGACGGCGGTCCACACCTCACGCACCCTGGAGACTATACCCCCTGGGGTATATAAAAGCGAGGTCGCGCAGGCGACTTTCGCGCGGTACCGTCGAGACCATGTCCGATCAACTCAACCGAGCCCGATACGTGTCGTTCACGTCGTACAAGCGAAACGGGGACCCCGTATCACTGCCGGTTTGGGTGGTGCCTTTCGAGGGCGGGTATGCCTTTACCACCGACCCCGACGCCTTCAAGGTGAAGCGTGTGCGCAACAACCCGAAGGTCAGCCTGCGCGTGTGCACGCTGCGTGGCAAGGTCGCCCCAGGCGCCGCTGAGTTCCACGGCACGGCCGAATATGTCGATGCGGAAACAGCCGACCGGGTGAACAAGGCGATTCGCCGCAAGTACTGGTTCGCCTACCGAATCCTCATCGCACCATCGAATCTATGGTCGCGTCTGCGCGGCGGTTCGGGTCAGGCAGCACACGCCGCGATCAAGGTCACCCTCGCTGTCTGACGGTGGCGGTCTTCAACATGTCCACCACGTACGAATCCGCGACACGAGACCTGATTGCCGTGATCGAAACGGTTGTCGAGCCATGGCTCGTCCGGCTCGCCGAGGGCGTGTTCGTTTCGAGGACCGGGTCGACAAACGAGGACTTTCGTCGGGCTGCCGAAGCGGCGGCGCGTGAAGGTGCTGCGTGGACGTTGGCGAAACTGCACGAAGCGCTCGAAGTGGATGTCGACGAACAGCGACTGAACCCGCTGCAAGTTCTGCGTGAAGCGGTGCGTTTTCCCACCCGGGTGTTGCTGTCGGCCCGAATCCCGACACCGCAACGCGACGAGTACGACGAGAAGATCAACCCCGACGACGTCTATGGCATCGGCCCGGCGCACTGGAACGACATCGACGAGTCATTGACCGAGCCCGGAATCATCTGGGGCGCCGCGAAGGCGAGCACGGTGTTGCAGCGGCGGCGCGCCGAGGGGAAACTTGACCCTCGATGACCAGCACCACCGAATTTCCCGGTCGTCGTAGCGACCTGATCACCCAATGGGGTGTCTCGTCGCCTGCATCGGGAACCGAGTTCTGCTCGGCGTTGTCCGCGCTGACGGATGCGATGTTGCAGTCTCTCTTCAACGAGGCGTGCGCGAAGACGGGGGTCAAGGGCGACGTCGCCCTTGTTGCGGTCGGCGGCTACGGACGCGGGGAAATGGCCCCGTTCAGCGACCTCGACGTGCTGCTGCTTCACCGCAACGTGAAGAAGATCGACGATCTGGCAAGCGCACTTTGGTACCCGCTGTGGGACCTGAAGTTCAAGTTGGGCCATGCGGTACGTACGCCGAAGGAAACGAAGAGTCTCGGCGACAGCGACCTCGACACTGCGACGGCTCTCATCACCGCGCGTGGCGTGGCAGGCGACGCGGCATTGTCGGGCGAAGTGATTGAACAGTCCCGCGAACGGTGGCGCAAGCGAGGACGGGACTCGTTGCGCGACGTGCACAAGCGCGTGATCGAGAGGCACGCGAGCGCGGGTGAAGTCGCCTTTCTTCTCGAGCCGAATCTCAAAGAGGGTCTCGGAGGTCTGCGCGACATCCACGCGCTGTGGTGGGCGCTCGATGCGGGTCTCGTTTTGTCGGGGGCCGATCGACAAGAACTCAAGCGAGCGAACGAGGTGTTGTTGACGGCCCGTGTCGCGCTGCACATCTCGACCCAGCGTGTCGGTGACGTGTTGCGTCTCGAGGACCAAGATGCTGTTGCCCGACTGGCAGGATTCGGTGACGCCGACAAACTGATGGCCGCCATCGCAGCAGCGGGACGCAGTGTCGCGTGGACGGCCGACGAGGCATGGGCACGGCTCGATCCGCCAGCCAGCGCAAACGAACCATCGCGACGCCTTGCCCCGGGGGTTGAACTTGTGCGGGGCGAGGTTCACCTGGATGAAACCGCAAATCCCGCCGTCGATCCCACACTCGTGTTGCGGGTGGCGACGGCCGCGGCGCGCCTGAACGCACGAATCGATCGTGAGTCACTCAACCGTCTCGGTGAGGAGACTCCGGTATGGCCCGACCCATGGCCCGCCGGCGCGAGTGACGACTTCGTTGCACTGATGCTCGAGGGAGAACGGGCGATTCCGGTTCTCGAGTCTCTCGACCAGCGTGACCTCATCACGAAGGTCCTGCCCGAGTGGGCCCCCAACCGCAGCAAACCGCAGCGCAATGCGTACCACCGCTACACGGTCGACCGTCACCTGTGGCAGACGGTCGCGAATGCAGCGGCTCTTGCCGACACGGTTTCTCGTCCCGACCTCTTGATGTTCGGAGCCTGGTTTCACGACATCGGCAAGGGCTACCCCGGTGACCACACCGATGTTGGTGTCGAGATGTTTGCCACGATCGGTCCGCGCATGGGGCTGTCGGCCGATGACGTCGCCACCGTTCAGGCGTTGATCCGACACCATCTGTTGCTTGCCGACACCGCGACGAGGCGCGATCTGTCCGACGACGCAACCATCACCGGTGTTGCAAATGAACTGAAGTCGTCGGTCACACTCGAGCTCCTGCGCGCCCTCACCGAAGCCGATTCGAAAGCGACCGGGGTATCGGCCTGGAGCGACTGGAAAGCCGGTCTCGTTTACGAACTCACCGAACGGGTGCATCACGTGTTGGGTGGCGGTGACGTGCACGACGTGACGTGGAAGTTGTTCCCCGATGCCGAGGTCTTGGAGATGATGGCCGAAGGTCGGTTTGCGGCTTGCACAACCGAGAACTCGATCATCGTCGTCACCCCCGACCGACCCGGCACCTTCAGCAAAGTCGCCGGAGTAATGGCATTGCACGGCCTCGATGTACTCGGCGCCGAGGCCCATTCCGACGAACAGGGAATGGCGGCCTCCGAGTTCCGGGTGCAGCCCCCGGCGACGCATTCGATCGAATGGGGGCGCGTCATCGACAGCGTCGAGCGCTCATTGCGCAACGAGCTGGCTCTCGAGGCGCGTTTGGTCGAACGTGCGCGCGAGTACGGCACCCCCCGCGCCAAAACGGCGATCCCGCCCGCACCACCAAGTGTTCGTTTCGACGACACAGCGTCATCGAACAGCACCCTTCTCGAGGTGCGTGCGCCCGACAAGGTGGGTCTCTTGCACAACATCGCCAAGACCATTGCCGACATGGGTCTTGACATTCGCCACGCGCGGGTACAGACCCTCGGCAACGAAGTTGTCGACACCTTCTACGTTCGCACCTCGATGGGCAAGAAACTCACCGATGCGGTCCATCGCGCCGAGGTGGAAAAGGCGCTCCTCTTTGCCGTCTCGAAGTAGGCGGGCAGCGAACTAGCCTCGGAGCGTGAGCGAACTCGGACCGCAGGACTTCACGCGCGATCTCTTGCGATGGAGCGAAGCGCTCGCCGCAATCGCGCGAACGGGCATGGGCTTCACCCAGAACCTTTACGAGCGCGAGCGATACGAGGAAGTGCTCCACGTTGCCGCCGACATCAAGGCTGCCGCCGACGAGGCCCTCGACGTTCGTCGGGAACAGGACCACTTCGTCCAGGAATGGATGGAGAGCATCGGCGAGGGTGTACCCGGCTACGTCACCCCCAAGGTCGCCATTGGTGCGATCGTCGGCAACGATGCGAACGAGATTCTCTTGGTGCAGCGCAAGGACAGCGGAATTTGGCTGTACCCCACGGGTTGGGCCGACGTCGGTTACTCACCCGCCGAGGTGGCCCTGAAGGAAGTGCACGAAGAGACGGGTATCGAATGTGAGGCGGTGCAGCTGCTCGGTGTCGTCGATGGAATGCGCATGGGATTTTCGCGGTTCGGCATGTACATGCTGTTGTTCCACTGTCGCGCAACGGGCGGAGAACTGCGCGGACATCCACTCGAAACGTCGGGCGTCGGTTGGTTCTCGCGCGACCAGTTACCTCATCCCACCGCGGGCGCGCAGTGGTGGGGGCCGATGGCGTTCAACGCTCTCGATGGTGGTTCCCACACCGCAACGTTCGACGAACCACGCGCACCGATTTGGCGCGGTGGAGAAGGCGCGACCTAACGACCGTCTTGGTCGCGGAGGAATTGTTCGACTTCCTCCATCAGCGTCTCGGCGTCGCCAATGTTGTCGCTGAGGTCGGCAGCGTCGTCGCCGGTATCTGTTGCGAAGTCGAACTGAAGTTGCGTGTCGTCTTCCTCGATGTCGAATTCGTCATCGTCGTCGATGGATACGCCCGAGTCGGACATTGTCTCGAGCCGGCCGACGTAGGCCTGCAGGTCGTCGTCGTCTTCGATCATCGAGTCGAGCTGGGCTTCGTAGGCGGTGACGGAGTCCATCATGTGACCCACCGGCGCGGGGGTGCCGACGATGTCGCAGGCTCGTTGCATCAGGGCAACGGCAGCTTTGGGAGAACTGATTTGACCGGCGTACGCGGGAACCGCCGCCCACAACGACGCCGAGGGCATGGATGCCTTGCCGCACGCATCGTGCATCACTCCGACGATGCCCGTCGGACCTTCGTAGCGCGAGCGTTGCAGGCTGTAGCGGTTGACCAAGGACTCGTCGGTGGCGGTGCCGATGAGTTGGACGGGCCGTGAATGGGGGACATCGGCGAGGAGTGCCCCGAGTGTGAGGAACATCTTGGCGTCGTACTTTTCGAACACGCCCAACAGTTGGTCGGTGAAGAGTCGCCAGCGGAGACTGGGCTCGGGGCCGAGAACCAAAATGACGTCTGTTCCTGCAGAACGTGCGTGCCACAGGCCGATGGTGGGCCACACGATGCGGCGCACCCGACCGTCGCTCAACTTGACGTGCGGACGGATGGTGGCAAAGTCGGTGAAGAGTTCGGGGTCGATTTCGGCGAGGGCAGTTGCGCCCCAACCCTGCACCAGGTTCTGGAGTGCCGACGACGCGGCATCGGCCGCGTCATTCCAGCCGGTGAACGCGGCGATGACGGTGGGCTTGACAAGGTTGGGTTCGGAAATCCAACGGATGTGGTCTGTGCCGCCCATGACGACCTAACGCTATCCACCCAATTCGACTATTTCGGACGCTCCAAATTGGCGCGAACGTAGTAGTTGTCGCCTCCGCCCGCCGCAAGAACGTCGTCGAGCCAGTTGCCCTCGTAGACGTCATTCGGCCCCTGCATCAGGTCGTTTTCGGTTGCACCGGCGGGCGTCGTGACGAGCGTCCACGCCTGGCGCTTGTAGGTCCAGTTGTCGGGGTCGAGTGCATGCGCACGACGCCAATACGGAATGGCGGCATCGTGCCCGGCCGTGCGATACAGGTGCTCACCCATCGCAAAGCACGCGCCCGCCAGCGACGAATCGTGCGACATCGGACGCGACGCCTCGACCACTTCCTCGGGTGTCATTGCATAAGGACTCGCCGCGCCGTTGCGCACCCAGTCGACGAGGGCGGCACGGTAGGCAGCCGAGTCGTCGGGGATCTTCTTCACCTCACCGATCATCTGTTTCAGGCGATCGGGAATGCCGTCGGGAATTTCCATGTCACGGGCGGGGCTGCGTTCGATCGAGGCCTGTTCGGCCGGACGCACGATCATTCCGTTTTCGTCGATCCACACCGCCATTGGAACGTTGATGAAGCCGAACAAGTCGTTCGTGCAGTGTGTTGTATCGATGAGCGACGGGTGTGTGGGCGCGGCGGCATCGATCCATGGTTTTGCATGGGCTGGGTTGATGTCGAGGGCGACCGAAACAACGGTGCCGCCGAGCGTGCGCCCGGTGGCGGTGGCGGCACCGAGCGACCACACACCGTGCTCGGTGTCGTGGACGATCGGCATGCCGAGTCGTGCGGCGGCCGTTTCGATGTTGATCGCTCCGTTGTCGAGCGCACCGGGTGCGGGAACGCATACCTCACCGCGACACATGCCTTCGGGTTTGGCATCCCAGCCGGTGACCGACGAGAACTCGGAGGCCGGTACGCGAAGGCTCGAAAAGATCATGGGGCGACTCTATGCCATGTTCATTCGTGTCATGTGCCGCCGGACGACGCACGGAGGGGCAAGAATGGGGTCATGAGCGCACAGATAGAAATCGCCCGCGAGGCCACCGATGAACTCGTGGCCGCGATGGCCGCTCTCATTCCGCAGCTCTCGAAGTCGAACCCACCGCCGACGAAGGCCGAACTCGCCGACCTCGTCGGTTCCGGGGCAAGCACCATGTTCATCGCCCGCGTCGATGGTCGCATCGTCGGTTCCCTGACGCTCGCGATGTTCCGTATTCCCACGGGCGTGCGAGCCTGGATCGAAGACGTCGTCGTGGATGACTCGGCGCGCGGACACGGAGTGGGCGAAGCCCTGAACCGTGCCGCGCTCGATTTTGCAAAGCAGCACGGCGCGATCACCGTCGACCTGACCTCGCGACCGTCCCGCGA
>RGCG01000036.1 GCA_009919275.1 Actinomycetota bacterium | reverse complement strand
GAGCGGGTGACGGGAATCGAACCCGCATTCTCAGCTTGGGAAGCTGATGTTCTGCCACTGAACTACACCCGCGTGCGCCGCTGAGGATACTGGTCAACCGTTGGAGGCTGCCCTCCCAAGCCCGTGGGGCGCCTTGAACGGTTGCCAAAATTCTGTCAGTGTCAATGACGTAACAAACGAGGAGTCTTGATGAATACCGATGCACCGATCGAGCCCACCAGCAGCAACCACCCGCGACGCCGGTTCTACATCGGCGGGGCCGTGCTCGTGGGCATAGTCATGCTGGCAGGTCTTGCCCTGTTCCTCGGTCGTTCCGACAACTCCTCGGGCGGCCAGGCCGAGACGAAGAATGCCGCATTGTCGTCAGGTCTGCAGACTCTTGTTGACATGGCCCGTGGTTCGGGGTCACAGAAAGCCACCCTGACCAACGTGTCGCTTGGCGCGGGCATTTCGGTCGACTCAATGACAGTTTCTCGCACCTCCAGCGGAACGGTCACCGGCACCGCAACCGTCACTCTTGGCGGCAGCGGGCTGAAATTGGGAATGGACGCATCATTCTCGGACGAGAACAACTGGTCGTTGAACGCCAATGCATCCAACACCACCACGTTCAGCCCGACAACCGGAATCAGTGTCGATCCCAGCACGATCACCGGCTCAATCGTCAGGACGAACGGATCCACGACCTGGTCGCTCGTCGGCTCGACGGTGACATGGAACATCTCGCGCGGTGCGGTTCTCACCACGACGTTCTCGGTCTCGAACACCTGTCCATTCACCGACGCGCAAAAATGCCCGTCCGCGACATCGAACACGGTGTATCTCGGCATGCCGTCGGCGAGCCTGAAGATCGACGGGGTTTCCAACACCATTTTGATGGCCGGCGGACTCGACATTTCCGGCGCATGGTCGCGTCTCGAGGGCACGGCGGGCAATGTCACATTCGAGGGAACCGGAATTTCGAACACGCAGGCTGTTGTGTGGAAGGGAGAGCGCCTCGATTCGTACGATCCGTCGATGACGATGCCGGACCTCTCGTCGCTCAATAATGGTGTGAACGTTGAATTCTGCGGAACGTTCAGCATTTCCATCCCGCAGGTCACGAACAAGTCGACGAACGGCTGCACGCGCTGGAGCCAGCAGGGCATTGTCATAGCTCAATCCGGAGGTTCCACCACCGTCGTCACCTCAATGCCGACGACAGATGCGAGCGGCGCGACCGTCGCTGCGTCGGCGAGTGCCAACGTCAAGGGTTTCGCTTGGACCAACATTCCGAGCAGCACGAACCTCGAGATCGCCTTTGGTGGCGTGAAGACCGCGCTCGAGAGCCGGAAGTGGAACCTCGCCGGCATGGCGAGCCTTCCTGGCGTAGCGGCGAATGCACTCGGTGTCGACCTGAAGGGCGCCACTTCGCTCGACTTCGAAGTGCGCGGAACCTTCTCCGCGACGGAAATTTCGATGTCGGGCGACATCCCCGTGAACCTCACCATCGGTTCCGAACCGTTCAAAATCAACGCGAAATCGTTGCGCGCGACCCTGGCGGCCGGAACGAGCACGGGCTTTTCGTTCTCCATCGGGACGACCTCGAATGTCACCCTCGGTTATGCACCGAACACCCGCGACATTACGTCGTCGCTGTCGCTCGTCGCCGCGACGAAACCTTCGGTCGGCATGGTTCTCTCACTCAGCGCAGTCGGCCAGAAGAACACGGTCGACGCCAACGTCACCGGCACCACCATCGCTTCGCGTCTGTCTCGTCCTGACCTCGCAACATTCATCTGGCCCGACCAGTTTGGAATCCGTGGTCTCAACCTCTTCAGCCTCACGGGCAACATCGGCTGGATGGGCGGTTCGCCGGTCGTCAGCTACACGAGCAGCAGCTACCTGAACCCGCAGGGTGCCGACATGGGCAAGATCATCCAATGCAACGGTTCCTGCGACCCGAGTGACTGGATGATCAGCAGCCTCGCGATCAGCGCGAGCTACACGAACCCGTGTTTCGCCTACGGCTTCGATGGAACCGCCGGTGGTTCCACGCTGGCAGTCGACGGTGGAGTCATGAAGACGAGCGTCTTCAAGATTGGTGTCGCACCCACCGGATGTTCGATCCAGTCCGGCGACCAAACTTTGTCGCTGCCGGTCGGGTTCTTCGGCTTTCAGTTCAGCGCGCAATTCGGCAGTGCAACCTTCGACGTCGCGACACAACTGACAGCCGAGGGCTTCGTATTCCAATCGACGGCCACCAACTTCACCCTGGCCGGTATTTCGTACCCCAACATCACACTGAACGTAAAGATCGATTCTTCGGGTAGCAACGTCTCCTTCTCGGGAACGATGCAATCGGTTCTGGGCACGTCGAATGTCAGTGCAAACCTTTCGGGAAGCTCATCGGGAATCTCGCAGGAACTTTCGGCTTCGGTCACGAACTGGAGCCTTGGACGCGCGGGAACGTTGACGGTCCCGAAGTTTGCCTTCACCACCTCGTTCACAATTCCGTTTGATGGAGGGTGCGCGGAAATGTCCGCCTCTGCGACGGGTGAAATGTTGGTGAAGTCGAAGACCTACCGTCTAAAGGCGGCGACCTTCACCCTCGACTGCCGTGGCCTGAAGGCGATGTTGCTCAGCATCGATATGCAGCACGTCATGGCAGGCGGAGGCACACTGACTTCGGAATTCCGACTGGGCTACAGCAGCGGCAAGTACAGCGGTGGAAAGCAACTCGTGGGTGCAGCAGGCTTCGAATACGTGAGGAACAAGTCGTGGGAACTTGGTGGCAAGACCTTCGAACGTGACATCAAGATCAGTATCTCGGCCGGCTTCCGCCTTCTCTTGTCCGATCCGGGGAACGCAGATTTTCTATTCAGCGGCTCATTTGATGCCGATCGAGTAAGCGGTTCGCTTGGTTGCAAATGGTCCAGCAACGGCCTGGTCGACCCTCGAGCGTGTCGCAGTGCCCAACCATCTCGTTGCTCGCGTCGAAGGCAAGAGCTCGCTCGGCCGACTCGGACTTGTCATTCACTCGACGGCGGGCTTCATCGACGCCGGTTTCGATGGTCACGTCACGCTCGAATTGGCAAACCTCGCCAACCTTCCGATCACGCTGTATCCGGGGATGAAGATCGGCCAGATCAGTTTCATCACCATGACGTCACCTGCAGAGAAGCCCTACGGATCAGGTGCGCACGGCTCGAAGTACCAAGGCCAGCGCGGCCCTACGCCGAGCCGCTACTTCGAGAACTTCAAGAAGTAACAACGACACAGAGATCCGGAATCTTCGACGGTCTGGTTGACGGTCAAAGTGACTACTCTCCAGCCATGGCTGGAGACTTCCCGCGGCGAATCGACGACTTATCACCGGGTTGGGTGACATCTGTTCTCGGTGAAACGATCATCGATTTGTCGACCGAGAACATCGGAGCCGGCAAGGGAATGATGGGCGATATCTATCGGCTCCACCTTGTGCGCGAGGATCGAACGCAGCAGACGATCGTCGCCAAGTTCTCCGCTGATCGAGAAGATCTTCGTATCGCGGCCAAGCGCGCCGGGATATTCGAGCGGGAAGTCAACTTTTATCGTCACATTGCACCCGTTCTGAAATGCCGAATACCAAAGTGTTTTGGCTCGTGGTTCGATGCCGATACCGCAGAATTCTTGATTCTGATGGAGAGCATTGATGCAGATCCGTCGGTCGACCAAATCAAAGGTCTGTCATTCGAGCAAGCTCTCACGGTTGTAGGTGAACTCGCTGCGTTGCACATTCCGGCGATCGAGGTCGAAGAGTTCGGCGAATTTGTCATGCCTGCTTCGTCGGAGGCGCGTCGAACCAACCAACGTCTCTTCGTGGCGAACGGCTGGGAGAAGTTACGAGACCTGGTCCCACAACGCCATTACAACTCTCTGTCGCCCGACGAAATGGCAGACCGTCTGGTCGCGGGCATCGACCATCTTGCGGCGCAGCCCTATTTTCTCCTGCACGGCGATGCTCGGCCGGACAACCTTTTGTTTTCGAGAGACTCAGAATCCGTCGCTCTAGTCGACTGGCAAGGTCTGATGTTCGGACCACGTGAGTGGGACCTCGGATACTTCTTGGCGCAGGGACTTCGAACCGAGGACCGACGCCAGTGGATTGACAAACTCGTCGATCACTACATCTCGTTGATTCCGAAAACCGCGGTGAGCATTGATCGCAAAGTGTTCATGACAAACGTCGGCAAAGCAGCATGGTTTTCGTTCGGTGTCGCATGCAGCCTGTTCACCGTTGGTGATACAAGCTTGGGGAAAACCATCGAACTTGCGGCGTCGATGGGCGAGCGGTCACTCAGCCTGCTCTACGACGTCGGCGAACTGCAGTAGCCCGTTCGGGTTGCGCGAGTACTTCCAGGAACTCAGGAAGAATACTGTTGATTGTCGCAATCCGTTCGCTGGCCTGATCGGGGTGTGTGTAGCGCTCCCAGAGAACACCCATGACGATTGTTCTTAGCAATTCAGTCACGGATTCCGGGTCGCGGGAAGGATGAATTTCGCCGGAGCGATAACCGATGTCCGTGAGACCTCGAAAGACACGGAGTTGCGCGTTTGAGCGGTGGTGTCTGTACTTTGCAAGCTCGGGAAACGCCCTCATGTCGGCTGCACATCGAATGAGAAATTCGCGTGAGCCATCGGTTGGGACCGCGACATGCGAGGGCTGGGGCAGGAAGTAGTCGAGCGCGTCGATGAGTGTGGGGCGGCTCAGCATCAGTTCTTCGATCCGGGAATAGGCGGAGTTCAACGAGTCGAGGAAAGTCTCTTCCCACAACGATTCCTTCGTACCAAAGTGGTGGTACAAGGCTGTCGGAGCGACACCGGCCCCATTCGCGATTCGGGCAACCGAAGCTCCTTCGTAGCCATACACACCAAAACAACGATGGGCGGACTCTTTCAACTTGCCCCTGACATCGTCGGCTTCGCCAGCGCGCGGACGGCCCGGGCGCCGTCCAGAGTGTTGAAAAGATCGTGAATTCATCTTCGTCCTTGCGGTGAAACTAGACCCCAAATGGCCCAGGCGGAAACGTCTCCGGACGACCCCTTGACTGTGACCCCTGTCATGAATTAATGTATTATTAGAAACATTCCAAATGTAGGTGCGCAGCCGTACCTACGAGCAAAGCGATTTGCAGTTCGGGGGGGCGCATGTCGATCGACTTAACCGGTCAGACAGCTTTGATCACAGGCGGTACCCGAGGGATCGGGCGCGCGATTGCGCATGCACTCCTGGGAGCGGGGGCGAAGGTTGCTGTCAGCGGCCGCAACGCCGCCAAAGCCGAAGAACTCAACGAACGCTGGGCGGCGACCGGGCGGTTGTGCGTCCTCGAAGGCGATGTCATGTCGAAAGACGGCATGGAGTCGATGATCGACGCAACCGAAAAACATTTTGGGCCTCTTGACATCTGCGTTCTCAATGCAGGTGGGGTCAACAACACCGCGCCGATCGTTGAGATGACCGATGAGGAGTGGCAGTACGAGCTTGACATCAACTTGAACCACACGTTCTGGGGCACCCGCCGAGCTCTGCGCACAATGCTCCCACGTAGATCAGGACGCATCATCTGTCTGTCGTCGGTCGAGGGAAAACACGGCAAACCCCGAATTGCCGGCTACGCCGCAAACAAACACGCGATCAACGGTTTCGTTAAAGGGGTTTCACGCGAGGTCGGTCACGAGGGCGTGATAGTCGTGTCCCTGTGCCCCGGAATTGTCGTGACGGACGCGCTTCTTGAAAAAGCCGGCAAGGGTCTCGGTCTTGGTGGTGTGGACGAAGTCATCCAGCTCTACACCCAGAACAGTGCAATCAAGCGTGCCGTCACGCTCGACGAGATAGGCGAGTTCACCCTCTTCCTCTGCGGTCCACACGGCGCAGCCTTTGCAGGTGGGACCGTCAGCCTTGATGGTGGCGAGGCCTTCTACTGAACGATTTCTGCAATTGGAAACGAGAACGAGACACATGACGAAACAGAATCAACACCCGGAAGTCGCCACTTACAAAGGTTTTGGCGGTCGTGTTGCGGAGACCTTTTCGAAGTCGACTCCCTGGTGGCCCGATCGAGCCAACGCGCCCGCAGGGGCACCAAACATCGTCTTCATCCTCATTGATGACCTTGGCTACTCCGACCTGGGTTGCTATGGATCGGAAATCAATACGCCAAACATCGACTCAATCGCCGACAGAGGACTGCGCTACACGAACTTTCACGTGACGCCGCTCTGTTCGCCCACGAGGGCAGCCTTCATGACGGGGCGAAATTCCCACGCTGTCGGCGTTGGAATGGTCGCCAATGTTGACGCCGGCTACCCGGGTTACACGGGAGAGCTTCCGAAAAACCAACCGACAATCGCCGAGACCCTTCGCGACAACGGTTACTCCACGCTCATGGTCGGTAAGTGGCATCTTTGTAAGGACGCTGATTACTCGGAGGCCGGAGACAAGCACTCGTGGCCGCTCCAGAGGGGCTTCGAGCAGTACTACGGGTTTCTTGAGGCTCTGACCAATTTCTGGCATCCCCACCGGATGTACGAAGGAAACAGTGTGGTTCAGACCGACAAGTACCCGGATGGCTACTACCTAACGGACGATCTCACCGATCGAGCCGTGAACATGATTCGTGGTGTCAAGGCAGCAAATCCAGCGAAGCCATTCTTTCTCTACTTCGCACACGGTGCTGTGCACGCACCGTTGCATGCAAAGAAGTCAGATATTGAAAAGTACCGGGGCGTCTACGACTGTGGGTGGGATGTCATCCGTGAGCAACGGCTCTCGCGCCAGAAAGAACTGGGCATCGTTCCGTCCGATACTCAACTTCCACCAAGAAACTCCGAACCGGGGCACGAAGTTGCTGCCTGGGATGACCTCTCACAGGAACAGCAAGCGCTCTATGCCCGCTACATGGAGGTTTACGCGGGCATGGTTGACAACATCGATCAATCCGTTGGGCGCGTCATTGACGCTGTTCGCGAGCTTGGCGAGTTGGACAACACCATCTTCATCTTCACCAGTGACAATGGCGCTTCACGCGAAGGGAACGCCACCGGCACGCGTGCCTACTTTTCGAACTCAAGTTCCACTCCGGGTGGACACGGTGAGCATCAGCCGGGTGACTTTGAGAACCTCGATCTCATCGGAGGACCGACAACCTGGCCGCACTATCCACGCGGATGGGCGATGGCATGCAACACACCATTCCGTCTCTACAAGATCACGACAATGCGCGGTGGCCACACAGTTCCGTTTCTCTTCTCGTGGCCCGCGCGCCTGAAGTCAAAGGGTGAAGTGTTGCGACGCCAATTCACTCACATCATCGACATCTTGCCGACCGTGGTCGAACTGGTGGGAATCAAACCCCTGACCGAAAGAAACGGACTGCAAGCCGAACCAATTCAGGGGAAGAGCTTCGCGGCAACACTCGATGATCCGTCAGCCCAGTCGGAACACGTAGAGCAGTATTGGGAGTGCATCGGGAATCGCGCCTTCTATCGTGATGGTTGGGAAGTTGTTACAACCCACGAAGCGCGTACTCCGTTCAAGAACGATCACTGGCAGCTCTTTCACGCGGACGAGGACATCAACCAGCTGAACGATCTCTCCGACTCACATCCACAAAAGGTGAAGGAACTCGTCGATGCGTGGATGAAAGCGGCAACGGAAAATCAGGTGTATCCGTTATCTGATGGATTCAGGACCGAGCACATCAGGCGGTCACCCTACGAAGATCCGTACGGCGCACCGGTTCGATTGGTACCGGGAACGCCATCTCTCGAGCGAATCAGGTCGGCTCGATTGGTGGTCGGTAGATCATTCGAGGTGGTCGTCAACTGGAACTACAGGCGTGGCGACCAAGGAATCGTCTTCGCCCACGGCGGGCAACACCTCGGCTATGTCGTATTCGTGAAGAACGGAGCGCTTCACTTTCATTCGAATACGAACGGAAACATGGACAAACTCACTCCGATCACCCTGGGGGAGTCGTCCGGGTCGTTCACATTGCATGTTGTTGCGCCGGGCAAACGGCAGTGGGAAGTCGGATTCACGATCGATGGAACGTCTCACGAACGTCAGGGGGGCTTCAAGCAGCCGTTTAGTTTTCTGCCGTACGAGGGAATCGACATTGGTCTGGACCGACGTTCCCCGGTGTCGTGGGAGATCTATCAAGAACATGGCTGCTATCCGTTCACCGGCGGCATCACCGACGTCACATTCGTACCGGGCGAATTCGCGCCAGACGAAGGCCCGAACGCGCTCGCGGCAGCAATCAATCTGGGACTCACTCTCGAGTGAGTACCGAGAAGAAATACATCACATCACTATTCAATGGGAGGAAGAAAATGAAGCAAACCAAGAAGGGCATTCGCCGCGGCCTTGCCGCGTTGATTGCCACGACAGCACTCGGCGTCGTGCCGTTTGCCAATCATGCCCAAGCGGCAGACCCGGTGAACGTCAACATTGCCCACACCAAGACGAGCGTTGGCGGACTTTTGGTCAACGTTGTCATGGAACAGGGCCTGGACGTGAAGAACGGGTTCAAGCTGAATCCGCTCGAAGTAGCCGCTGCCCCGCAGATTCTCGCGGGTTTCGTCTCCGGGACGCTTGATCTCACCTCGGCCACAATCGACAACTACATCACGTGGCACATGAGCAAGCCGATGACGGTGTGGCGCGAGCAACTGAGTGCACCCTTCTGGGAAATCATCGTTCGCAAGGACTTTGCTGATTCGAATGGTTTGAAGGTTGGGTCCGATTACAAGACCGTAATGACAGCGCTTGCCAAGTCGAACGTCGGTGTTGTGTCAAAGAACGGCGCATCCGAGTACATGTGGCTGCAATTGGTCGGTGGAGCCGGCATCAACTACACGGGCACGGTGGTCCCGGGTCTGGTGAGTGCGGCAACGATCCAAGCCGCATTCACAGCCAAATCGGTTGATGCAGTTATTGCCTACGAACCATTCGCAACTCTCATGGTTTCGGGCGGAGTTGCAATCTCGCCGTTCTCAATTCGTGACGGCGCACCGGGCCTACCGGAAGTAACGAGGGCGCCGGGGCTCAGCCTGGGTGGACCGACCGACTGGTTCTTGAAGCCGGGCAATAGGGAGCTTGCAAAGAACATCGATAAAGCATTCGACGAGGCAGTGGCCTACATCAAAGCGCCAAAGAACTTTGCTGCCGTCGTTGCACTGTTGCAGTCACGCACCGGGCTCGATAACCCGACCACGATCGCATTGCTGAAGCAGAACATCAACTACTTCTCGCCGAACGGCAACATGAACCTTGCAGCATGGGACCGAGTGGGTCAGTGGTACAAGGACACCAACCAGGCGGTTGTCAAGGGTGGATTGCTCCAGGCGAAGGACTTCGTGTTCAACCTGTCGGCGCGGGAAATCAAACCCGTGAAGAAGGGCGCGACTTTGTCGGTTCGGAATCTCGCCACTCAGCTTCTGCTGTTCCCGAAGACCGATTCGAAGGTGACGGGTACGTCACTGACGACCAAAGTCTGTGCGGTCTCTGGAGATGTCGTCACGATGAAGAAGGACGGAGTCTGTGAAGTTGGTATCCAAGTCGTTGACAAGGGTGCAAAGAACTTCCAGAACCGTTCCGCGAAGACCACGATCACGGTCAAGAAGTAACTGTTTCACCTGCGATAGGTGATGTGACCCCGGGGTCCGCCACGCACGTCGCGTGGCGGACCCTGTTGGTCGAATCGGCAATAATGGCGATCTAGGGGAAATTGAAATGGCTGAAGTAGCAGTGGCGTTGAGCGACGTCACCCTGATCTTTTCCGACGCGAATGGTGACCCGGTTCTCGCAGTTGATGATGTGTCACTTGAAGTCCCGCAGGGGCAATTCCTCGCCATCGTCGGTCCATCAGGGTGTGGCAAGACCACCATTCTCAACATGCTCTCCGGTCTTATCAATTCCACGCTCGGCACGGTTGTCAAAAACGGGGAAGTCGTGACCGGACCTTCGATGGATGTCGGATACATGCTCGCGCGCTCGGCACTGTTTCCATGGCGCTCGGCTCGACGAAACGTCGAGATGCCGATGGAGATTCGGGGTGTCGGGAAGGCAGAGCGTCGCAGGCGGGCCGACGAACTACTCGACATGGTGAAACTGGGAGACTTCAAGACGAAATTTCCCTCCCAGTTATCGCAAGGAATGCGCCAGCGCGTGGCCATTGCGCGAACGCTCGCCATCGAACCAAAATTGTGGCTTCTCGATGAGCCATTCAGTGCTCTCGATGCACAAACGCGCATCACCGTTCAAAATGAGTTCCTCCGTCTGTGGGAGAACACTGGGTCGACGGTCATCCTCGTCACCCACGATCTCTCCGAGGCCGTCCTTCTTGCTGATCGCGTCATCGTGATGACGGCACGCCCGGGAAAGATCAAACTCGACCAGGTCATCGACATCCCCAGGCCACGACGGGTTGATGATCTCCTTGACAACGAGCACTTCATGCAGCTTGAAGCACGAATTTGGAAGGAACTGCGCGATGAACTCGTCTGAGAACCGCGAGAAGACTCCCGGACAGAAAATCATTGATGACTATCGCCCACCGTCTTCCCGACAGAAGGCCATCAAGTCACTGCGAATTCCAATCCAGATCGGCAAGGTGATCGTCATTGTCCTTGCGATCCTCGTGTGGCATTTCATCTACAAGTGGAATGTCATCAATAAGGCATTCATCGCCTCTCCGAAGCAGACGCTCGACTGGTTCGGAGCGAACTGGGACAACGGTGAGGTGTGGCGAGACCTCAAAGTCACCCTGCGCGAGGCGCTTCTTGGTTGGATCATCGGATCCACGGGCGGTCTGCTGACGGGATTACTTATGGCTCGGTTCAAATTGCTG
Organism: Actinomycetota bacterium; assembly: GCA_009919275.1. GTDB lineage: Bacteria > Actinomycetota > Acidimicrobiia > Acidimicrobiales > Ilumatobacteraceae > F1-20-MAGs119. The sequence continues at coordinate 6,403 of RGCG01000036.1, read as the reverse complement.
TGGGACGTGACCTCGCCGGTCTTTACGTTCTTGAACGCAGCCCCGCGTACGGCGTTTGCACCGATTTTGATCCTCATCTTCGGTCTTGCCGAGACGTCAAAGGTCGTTCTCGCTGCGAGCATCGTCTTCTTCATTGTGATGGTTCCGACTCGTGCCGCAGCGGGCATGGTTGATCCTGATCTTGAGACCGTCATGACAACCATGGGCGGTCGCGAACGAGACCGCTTCTTCAAGGTCATCCTTCCCTCCGTTCTCACCTCGGTTTTCGGGGCAATTCGTTTGGGATCTGTTTGGGCACTGTTGGGAGCAACGTTCGCCGAGTTGTTTGGGGCCAAATACGGACTCGGGCTTCGATACATTGCCGCGACCAACGTTTTGAATATGCCCGAAGCTTTCGGAGTGATATTTATCATTGCGCTTCTGGCCATCACGATCAACGGAGTCATCGGGCTTCTCGAGCGACGCCTCATGCGTTGGCAGGCGACGTCGACGAAGGGTTCCGTGATGGTTGTATGAGCGAAATTGTTCGCTATCCCGACTTCGACGGTGTCGTCGGTCAAACATTCTCCAAGTCAAAGCCAAGTTGGAAGCCCAAGATTTCCGCGCCGACCGGAGCACCGAACATCGTTTTTGTGATTGCCGATGATCTCGGTTACTCAGATCTTGGTTGTTACGGATCAGAGATACAGACACCGAATCTCGACGCGCTAGCTGGCAGGGGATTGCGTTACACCAACTTCCACGTGACGCCGCTGTGCTCACCCACCCGTGCCGCCTTCATGACCGGGCGCAACAACCACGCCGTTGGAATGGGATTCGTCGCAAATATTGATCCGGGCTTTCCGGGTTACGCCTCCGAATTGCCGGCCAACCAGCCGTCTTTGCCCGAGACACTTCGAGCCAACGGGTACTCGACCCTCGCGGTCGGTAAGTGGCATCTCGCAAAGGACGCCGATCTCACCGAAACCGGAGACAAGTCATCGTGGCCCCTTCAGCGTGGCTTTGAGCAGTACTACGGATTTCTCGAGGCTCTCACGAACTTCTGGCACCCGCATCGCTTGTACGAGGGCAACAGCGTCGTCAATGTCAACGAATATCCGGAGGACTATTACCTCACAGATGACCTGACCGACCGTGCCGTGCGAATGATGAAAGATGTCAAGGCATCGAACCCGTCGAAGCCGTTCTTCCTGTATTTCGCGCATGGGGCCGTCCACGCGCCGTTGCACGCGAAGAAGTCGGACATCGCCAAGTACAACGGCGTTTACGACTGCGGCTGGGACGTGTTGCGCGAGCGACGTTTCGCGCGGCAGAAGGAACTGGGTCTGATTGGTCCGGAGACCGTACTTCCACCGCGTAACTCAGAGCCCGGTGAGGACGTACCCGAATGGGAGTCGTTGTCCGCCGACCAAAAACGCCTGTACGCGAGGTACATGGAGGTCTACGCGGGGATGGTTGACAATATCGACCAATCCGTTGGTCGCTTGGTCGACACGCTGTCCGCTTTGGGTGAGCTCGACAACACCATCTTTATCTTCACGAGTGACAACGGAGCTTCACGAGAAGGCAACCTGCTTGGTGCCCGTTCGTACTTCCGTGGCTTTGCAGGTTCCGGTGACAGCGTGAGCCACCGTCCCGAGGACTTCGAGAACATCGACGAGATCGGTGGGCCAACTTCGTGGCCGCACTATCCACGGGGTTGGGCGATGGCGTGCAACACTCCTTTTCGCCTGTACAAGATCACCACGCACCGGGGCGGGCATCAGGTTCCTTTTGTGATGTCATGGCCGGCACATATCGAGTCTCGTGGTGACGTTTATCGACGGCAATTCACACACATTGTTGACATGTTGCCCACACTCACCGAGATGATCGGAATTTCGCCACTCACCGAACGCGAAGGCAAGCCGAGCGAGCCGCTTCATGGAACCAGTTTCGCCCACACCATCTCCTCGGCAGACGCACCGTCGACCCACACCGATCAATACTGGGAGTGCATCGGGCACCGCGCCTATTACCGAGATGGTTGGGAGGCGGTGACGTTTCACGTGCCACGAACCTCGTTTACAACCGAGAAATGGCAGCTTTTCGACACGAACAGCGACCCCACCCAGGTCAATGACCTTGCCGATGCGATGCCCGACAAAGTCGCGGAGTTGGTTGCTGCATGGGAAGAAGCAGCGCGGGAAAACAAGGTGTATCCGCTATCGGAGGGCGTGAGAATCGAACATATGCAGCGCCCACCCAGCGAGCGCGTCTATGCCCAAACGACAAGGATTCTTCCGGGTACTGGAACGCTCGAACGTTTTCGGTCTGCGAAGTTGGTCCAAGGCCGTTCATTTCGCATCAACGTGGCGTGGGACTATCGATCGCCGGACCAGGGAATCCTTGTTGCGCACGGTGGGCAGGACAATGGATACGTGCTCTATGTCGAGCAAGGGACACTTCACTTCGCGCAAAACACGGGTCTCGGGATGAAGGTTCTTCCCGGCGTCGCACTGTCGCCAAAGTCCACTTCGGTTGCAGTGAATGTCGTTGCGCCGGGGAACAAAACCTGGACCGTTTCACTCGAGGTTGATGGTGTCGCGCACGAAGCAGTCGACGGATTCTTCCAGCCGTACGCTTTTCTTCCTTATGAGGGAATTGACGTCGGTCTTGACCGCCGATCCCCCGTTTCATGGGAGCTCTACAGCAAGTACGGGTCGTTTCCATTCTCCGGGGTCATCCATTCGGTTACTTACGTACCAGGAGAGGTGGCACCCGATGTTGGCCCGCACGTGCTTGAAGAAGCGATTCGTGTCGGTCTCGCCATCGATTGACGAAGCCAGACGCTGGCGAGCACATGCAACTCATTGACATGCCCGCAGGCGACTGTCACATCGGATCGGATGTGGGGTATCCCGAGGAAGCGCCACGGCATCGCAGGAGTGTTGATGCGTTTCGCATCGCTCGGGCGCCGATCACCAACTTTGACTTCGGGCGTTTTGTCGTCGCGACCGGCTATCGCACGATTGCAGAACAACGGCTGTCTCCGGAGAGGGCGCGCGGACTTCCCGACGAACTACGCCTTCCGGGGAGCATGGTCTTTGTGGCACCGCCACGTGGTATCGATGTAGAGGAAGGTTCGTGGTGGCGGTTTGTTCCCGGGGCGAGTTGGCATGCCCCCGCTGGCCCCGGGTCTTCGATTGCTGACAAGCCGAATCACCCTGTCGTCCACATCAGCTTGGTCGATGCACTTGCGTACTGTGATTGGCTTGGGCTCAGGCTGCCGACCGAAGTCGAATGGGAGTTCGCAGCAAGATCCGGTTGCGACTCAGGCACCGCATTTGCGTGGGGAGACGAATTGGAGCCCGCCGGTCGTCGCATGGCAAATTACTGGCGGGGCGAGTTCCCGTCGCGGCCGCTGGACGACAACATCGGCGCTACTTCAGCGGTGGGACAGTTCCCGCCCAATGACGTGGGTCTGGTCGACATGATCGGCAATGTTTGGGAGTGGACCACGACGGTCTTTACCGACGGCCATTCCGTGGATTCCTGCTGCGGTACGAGTGATACCAACGATCCGTTTCAGCAGGGAGGCGAACTGATGGTGTTGAAGGGTGGGTCGCACTTGTGTGCGGAGAACTACTGCTCGCGCTACAGGCCGACCGCCCGAATTCCGCAACCGGCCTACTTCTCCGCTTCGCACATCGGCTTCCGCGTCGCCGCGGATGCCGGGTAACGAAGCTTCCGCGTCGCCGCGGATGCCGGGTAACGAAGCTTCCGCGTCGCCGCGGATGCCGGGTAACGAAGCTTCCGCGGCGCCGCAGATCGTGGACTATTCGCCGGCGACGGGTGCCGACAGAGGTGCATCCGCCGAGGCGTTGCGTTCGCCGTTCTCGAGCGCGTCGAGAACGTGGATCGCGATGTCGGCAACTTTCACCGCATCTTCCTCGGCCCCGGCAGCCTTCACGCCATCGTCGAGCATGATGTAGCAGAACGGGCAGGCGGTTGCGACGCGTGTTGCGCCGGTGCTGAGCGCCTCGCGGGCGCGCTCGTCGTTCACCTTGGTGCCGATGGATTCCTCCATCCACATGCGGGCGCCACCGGCGCCGCAGCACATTCCCTTGGTGCCGTTGCGCGGCATCTCGACGATCTGCACGCCCTTGATGCTGCCGACCACCTTGCGCGGCGCCATGTAGACATCGTTGTGGCGGCCGAGGTAGCACGAGTCGTGGTACGTGATGCGGTCGTCGAGTGTTGCGCCGCTCATGTCGAGCTGGCCGCTCGCGATGAGCTGCTCGAGCAGTTCGCTGTGATGCACGACCTCGTAGTTGCCGCCCAGTTGCGGGTACTCGTTCTTCAACGTGTTGAAGCAGTGCGGGCACTGCGTGATGATCTTCTTCACGCCCATGCCGTTCAGCATCTCGACGTTCGGCATTGCGAGCATCTGGAACAGGTACTCGTTGCCCGAGCGGCGTGCCGAGTCACCGGTGCACATTTCGGACGGTCCGAGAACCGCAACGTCGATGCCGGCGCGCTTCAACAGCTTCGCCATTGACTGCGTGACCTTCTTGTTCTTGTCGTCGAAACTGCCCGCGCAGCCGACCCAGTAGAGGTATTCGGTCTGCAGCGGTGAGCCCGGGTCGACAACCTCGACGTCGAGATCTTTGGCCCAGTCGGCGCGGTCGCCCTGGTTCATGCCCCAGGGGTTGCCTTGGTTTTCCATCGCGCGGTAGGCGTTGCCAAGTTCGGCAGGGAAGTTCGACTCCATCAGCGAGAGATAGCGGCGCATGTCGAGGATCTTGTCGAGGATCTCGATGTTGACGGGGCAGATTTCGTCGCACGCCTTGCACGACGTGCACGCCCAGACTTCTTCGGCGGTGATGCGCTCGAAGAGCGAGTTGGCACCGATGGTGATTTCTTTGTCGGTACCGATCGGGGGCGACACACGGCCACCCTCGGCGTGCGCGGCGGTCGCGGCCATCACTTCGCCCGTCTTCAACACGATTTCGCGCGGGTCGAGGGGCTTGCCGGTGGCATGGGCGGGACAGACGCTGGTGCACCGTCCGCACATGGTGCAGGCGTCGGTGTCGAGCAGTTGCTTCCAGGTGAAGTCTTCGACGACCGCGGCGCCGAACGACTCGAGCGAAGTTTCGGTGAGGTTCGGCATCGCCTTCATGGCACCCTTCGGACGATCGCGATCCTTCAGGTACATGTTGAGGGGCGAGGTGAAGATGTGCCGCAGCATCGTGATGGGTAGCAACAACAGGAAAGCCACGAACGTGAGGACGTGGGCGACCCACCAGATTTGGTGCCAGTTCTCGAGCGTGCCAACCGAGGCGCCGTCGAAGATTTGAGCAAGCGGGTAGCCGACAAAGCTCCACTTTTCGAAGTCCATGTTGGTTCCCGATGCCGACTGTTCGGCAATGCGGAACGCCTCGGCACCGAAGCCGGTGACACCGATGCCCAGCAAAACGCCGAGGATCGCGGCGTGCTCGGGCTTGGTCTTGATACGGATCCGATACGGACGCTGCACGTAGCGGCGCAGGATCGCCCAGATGACACCGACGGTGAACACGACGCCCGCGAGATCGCCGATCATCGCGTACGCCCAGGAACTTCAGGCTTTCGGGCATCTGGTGGTCGATTTCGAGAACCGTGGTGACGCCCAGCAGCACGAGGAACCCGAAGTAGATCATCGAGTGCATGAGACCCGCAGCTGAGTCGCGCAGAAGAGTGCGCATGTACACGCCGGCGCGGTAGTCGGCGAGGCGACGCTTCACGTTCTTCGGGGTGGTGCGGCGACGGTCAGGCGCGCCGCGTTCCCAGTTCCGCACGCGGTCGGCGAAGCGCAACGAGCCCCACACGATGAGCATGGGGATGACGGTGTAGAAGGCAGCCTGCAGCGGACCGGGGATGCCGTGGAAGACCTCGCGGCCGATGGCCGAGTCACCGTGCCATTTGGTGATCTGGGGCAAGATGCCCGAAACCACGGTGAAGGACCCGACACCGATGCCGATGGCGATCGACAACTGGTGGGGCTTGAAACGACGCGGGGCGCCGTCGGTGTTTGCAGGTGCACTCGGGCTGCTCATAGCGATGGCAACCCTACTTGCCTTGCTCTCTGCTTGTCCCACAGAGGGACAACCCGGCTCAGTTGTCAGCCGTAGTGGGCAGGCAGGCGTCAGCCGTAGTGAGCACGGTCGAGGTCGCGGATGCGGGTGGCGAGGGCAGCGAGCAGTTTGTGGCCGACAGCCGGGACCTCGTCGATGACCGCGAGCAACTTGCGCTGTTCGAGAACGAGCACCTCGCACTCGGTCTCGCACACCACCGTTGCGGTGCGCGAGCCCTGGTCGAGGAGCGACAGTTCACCGACCATCGCACCGGCCTGCGCAGTCGCGATCTTCTTGCCGTTGCGCTT
>RGCG01000035.1 GCA_009919275.1 Actinomycetota bacterium | reverse complement strand
GCCCCAATGGACGTCAGCAGGAAGATTGGTCGGCACGAGTGGTTGGATTTCATCCACGAGCCGCAACGTAGGGAAGGGGTGTGTCACTCGACGGTGAAGTCGACGCCGCACAGGCGAAAAGATGACCCGCGTGCATGTGGATCGGCCGCTGCCAGACGCACTGCGCTCAGGTGGTCGATGCCGGAGGTGCCGACGTAGTCGGCTGCGACGTCGATTCCCAGCGACTGCCAGCGCAACCGCAGGTTGTGCGGATCGTTCGAGGCGAGAGTGATGCGGGTGATTGCAGATGCGACGCGCGAGCCTGCCGTATCGGGCCAGTGCGGTCCTGCCCAGTGCCAGTCGCCGGGGAACTGAGGTTGGTCGATTGACACGAGCGTCCCACCGGTGTCTTTCGGGTGGAGATGGCGGCCGCGGATTTGGCGAAAGTCACCCTGCCAGACGGTGCGTACGCCGAGCATTGCGAGGTGGTCCATGCGCGCATCAAGGTCGTCGACGTCATAGATGGCCATGTAGCCGCAGTCGCCTCCCATTTTGTCGAGGAGGCGCCCGGCCGTCGTGCCGGTCGTGACGGGCGAGACGACTTCCAGGAACTGATCGCCGATGCGAAAGAGGGCGTTGTGGAGGCCGAACTCGGAAACTCCCGGGTCGCGAAAGCACACGTCGACGTCGAGGTGACGTCGCACCTCGGCGGTCGCGATGGCGAGATCGTGGGCAACCAAGGCAATCTGACGGAGACGGATCATGTGGACCCAAGTTAGGGCTCGTATCATCGGGCCATGGCGACCCTCACGAGCGACTTTGCGCAGTCCAAACCAACCGAAAGTGCCTTGATCGACGAGAACAGGTCCGTCACGTGGGCAGCGCTCGACGAGCGAGTGAATCGACTCGTCAATGGGTTGCGGGCACGCGGGCTGGCGACCGGCGACACGGTTGCGATCGTGGCGGGCAACCAATGCGAATGGTTCGAACTCGCCCAGGCGTGCGCGCACGGCGGGTGGACCTACGTGCCCGTGAATTGGCACTGGGTCGCAGACGAGTTGGCGTACGTCTTTGCCGACGCAACGGCGAAAGCCGTGTTCGTCGACCAGCGCTACGAAGCGGCGGTGGCCGAAGCATTGGGCGACCCGCGTGGGGCCGGAGTGCAGATCGTCGTCGGGCTGCGGTGTGATGGAAATGCAAGAGTTTCCGCCGACAAGCGGTTTGTTCCGTATGAAGATGTGGTGGCGGCAGGCGATCCGTCCGAACCGGCGGATCAGATGCTGGGTGGACCGATGTTCTACACGTCGGGAACAACCGGCCGTCCAAAGGGAGTGCGCGGCGCATTGTCGGGCGGCATGGCGCTGACACCCGACATCATGAAGCTCATCGCGGCTGGCTTCGCCAACTGGCTACCGGTTCCCGGTCGCACTCTGCTCTGTGGGCCGTTCTACCACTCGGCTCAATGGGCGTTTTCCTTCCTGCCGATGATCGGTGGCTCGTCGGTCGTGATGCAGCACAAGTACGACTCGGCGGGCGCACTTCGCCTGATCGACGAACATGGCTGCACCAACGTGCACCTGGTGCCCACGCAGATGAAACGTCTTCTCGATCTTCCCGATTCCGTGAAGTCGTCATACGACGGTTCGTCGTTGACGGCGGTCTGGCACGGGGCGGCTCCGTGCCCACCGGCGGTGAAGAAGGGTCTCATCGAATGGTGGGGGCCGAAGATCACCGAGTACTACGGCAGCACCGAAGGGTCGATCATCTCGGTCGTGTCTTCCGGTGACTGGATGCGCAAGGGCGGAAGTGTGGGCAAACCGCTCGACACCGTCGACGTGCTCGTTGTTGATGACGCAGGTAATCCGGTACCCCAGGGCGGCGAAGGAACCCTGTACTTCCGCAACAAGATGGGAATGTCGTTCACGTATCACAACGACGAGGAAAAAACGAAGGCTGCGCATCTCGAGCCGGGTGTTTTCACCACGGGCGACGTCGGTTACCTCGACGCCGAAGGTTTCCTGTGGCTGTCCGATCGAAAGATCGACATGATCATCTCGGGTGGTGTCAACATCTACCCGGCTGAAATCGAGGGTGTTCTCGCGGTGCATCCTTCGGTCGACGACGTGGCCGTCATCGGCGTACCTGACGAGGAGTTCGGCGAAAGTGTGAAGGCGCTGGTGCAGGTCGCAGATGGCGTTTCTCCCTCCGATGCGCTCGCCCAGGATCTCATCGCCCACTGTCGAAAGCTTCTTGCCGGGTACAAAGCACCCAAGTCGGTCGACTTCATCGACGAGATTCCGCGCACGGGCACAGGAAAAATACAAAAAGCGCCCCTGCGTGCGAAGTATTGGGAGGGAAAGTCACGCAAGATCTAGGGGTGAAGAAGATCGCACTCCTCGGCCTTGCAGTTTCGGCGACGCTTGTCGCCTCGTTGGTGGGTTCCCGCGTGACACCGGCTCAATCCTCGAGTATGCCGGTGGCACCGGTCAGTTCGATAGTGCCGGTCAGTCCAGTCTGCAAGAGCAGCGCCGCCCCGATTGACCAGTCGACGATCCTCGACAACCCTCTCGGAGTGAATGTCGGTGTGGTGTCGGGCTGTGGGGTGGGGTCACGCGGGCCGGGCGGTGGCATCGTCTTCTATGACGCAGGTGAGCTCAAATGGTGGGGTCGGTACCTCGAAGCAGTGGTTCTGCCTGCTCAGGCGAACACGACGTGGTCATCTCCCGCGAAGTCCCAGACCTCGCTGTACACCGGGGATGCTGCCACGGTTCAGCGTCAACGCGTCGATGCCAAGGCAATTGGAATGGGGCGAATCAACACGGAACTGATCGTCCAGCAGTCGGGGCCCGGCGTGTATGCGGCGGTACGTGCGGCCAATTACAGAAAGAATGGGTTGGATGATTGGTTCCTGCCGTCGAAGGACGAATTGAACGCCCTCTATGACTTCAAGGCGCTTTCGTACGGCAAGTTGACGTTCCCGGATCTTGCCGAGGGAACGTTTTGGTCGTCGACCGAGGCGTGGAAGAACATCGCCTGGTATCAAATCTTCAACGACGGCACCCAGTTCAGCGACAGCTACATCCTTGCCTCGAAGGGTGGCAACAAGGGGAGGACGTCGAACATCCAGTATCCGGGTACGTCGTATCCGGGACGCCAATACCAGGTTGTTGCCGTTCGTGCGTTTCCGCAGGGAACCGGGGAAGTCCCACCAACGTCGTTTCCGAAGCTGACGGGAAACAGTTGTACAAACCAGGGTCCCTGCGCCGTCGGTGACATCGGGCCCGCCGGCGGAGTTGTCTTTTACGACGCAGGGTCGCCCAAACCGTGGGGTCGTTATCTCGAGGTGTCACCGAAATCGGCCGAGGTGATCGGATGGCCGTGGCGAAAGCCCGGTTACGACTACCAAGCCGACCTTGTGTATCCGTTCGGGGGCACCTCTGCCCGCTTGTCCCGCGTGAAGTCGAAAGCGATCGGTATGGGGGCCAAGAACACGAGGGCGATCGTCATGGCGTACGGTTCCGGTCGGTACGCGGCAAAGCACGCGTTCGACTACGAAGTAAACGGCTATCTCGATTGGTTCTTGCCATCAGCCGATGAACTCGACCTTATGTACAACGTGTTGTACGCGGTAGAAGAGCCTCTCAGTCCGTTTGCGCCAACGTATTACTGGTCGTCGAGCGAATACGACCTGAAGAACGCGTGGACGGTGCTCTTCCGTAGTGGCCAGCGCTTCGACCGCGAGGGTTGGTTCACCGCAAAGGACACCGGCAAACCGAACGCGATGCGAGTGCGTCCTATTCGGGCGTTCGGGTCAACGGTCGACGACTCCATGAATGATCGGGCGCCCGTCACAAAGTAACGAGAGACGTCACCGTTCAAGACGCATTGCGGCGCAGAATTCGTGATGCCCGCCATCTCCACCAGCGCAGGTAATGGCGCGGTCGAGCCAGGCCTTTGACGGGCCTGCGGGGCGGTCGGGCGCTGCGGTTCAGGCGGTACGTGCGCCACTCGGGCAACGATTTGAGGGATGCATCGGTGAACGTGGCGATGAGTGCAGGGATGATCGACCCGTCGCGGGCGAGGCACGCGTCGTAGTCGATGACGGTGAATCGGCCGTGGAAGCAAGTGGCGTAGGCGTTCTTCAGCGAGTCGTAGTCGACGAGCCACGAGTCGTCCTCGACGTAGGCGAACGACGTTGGATCTTTGCTGCGTCGAAAGAAGTCGTGCTCGAGATGTTGTTTCCACGACGACAGAAACCCGGAGGGTGTGCGAAGAGTCAACACCACATCGGTGGTCGCGGGGTCGAAGAGTTCGGCGAGTCGCTGCATCTCGGTGGGGGAACGCAGCAGGCAGAGCGCCTCGCACGAGATCATGATCGGTGCGTCGCCGGCGGCGACCTGTGACCTCACCGATTCCACGACACCGGCGTGCCATGCCGTCCATTCGTTTGAACCACGGGAGGGAAAGAAACCAAGAGCCATCGCGGGTGTTTCGCGCCCGTCGTCGATGCAGGCAGCCGCGATTTCCCGGGCATCGGGGAAAGTGCCGTGGAACCATCGACAGCCGGTGGCCGCGGTAATGGCGACCTCGTTGTCGGAGAACCAGCGTTGGAACGACGTTGTACCGGTCTTCAGCGTGCCGATGTGGAGAATGACTCGACCCATACGATGGGGCAAGTATGGCAAGTGAACCACTCTCGTACGTGTCTTACCTGAAGGTCGACGAGTTGCTGTCGCTGCAGGAACCCAAGTCAGAGGGTCCGGAACACGACGAACTCCTCTTCATCATCATCCACCAGACGTACGAACTGTGGTTCAAGCAGATTCTCCACGAACTCGGCCGTGCGCGTGCATTGTTGCGCGAGGGCGAGTTGCATCCGTCGCTCGGCACCCTGCGTCGTGTGCGGACCATTCTCAAGACATTGGTGGGTCAGGTCGACATTCTCGAGACGATGACGCCGCTCGAGTTCAACGCGTTCCGTGATCGACTCGAATCGTCGAGTGGATTCCAGTCGTACCAGTTCCGCCAGTTCGAGGCGGTTTTTGCACGTCCGGGAATCTGGGACGACGTGCTCGAATTGTTGCGTGCCCATGGTTGTCTCGGGTCGGGTTCGGTTCAGGATTCACTTCTCGCCGTCTACCGCTCACGACCCGATGTGTCACTGTTGCTCGAAGAGCTTGTCGACATCGACGAGGGAATTCAAGAGTGGCGCTACCGCCACCTGAAGATGGTCGAACGCACCATCGGCAACAAGATGGGAACGGGCGGGTCGAGCGGCGCGGGCTATCTGCAGTCGACTTTGTTCAAGCCGGTCTTTCCGGACTTGTGGGAGATTCGCGCGCGATTCTGAAACGTCAGGGTTTCAGGCGTCTGTAGGTGGTGATGCCCGCAACGGTCTGAGCATCGCCGTACTCGCCGGTCGAGATGAGTTTTTGCAGCACTTCGGCTGCGGCACCACCCATGGTGTTCTCCGGAATCACCAGCCACTTGATTTTCGATGGGCTCTCGAGCAGCGACGGATCACCGAGAAAGTTCGTGCGAACCCATGGGTTCGGGAATGTATAGATGATCTTGCGTTGGCTGGCATGGGGCACGAAGGCGTAGTGCGCCGACACCGGGTCGGTCGGGCCGAAGGGTGACGGTTACCGCGAGGGCACCGAGCAGTTTGCTCCGCCGAGCGATGAAAGCGGCCCCCTCGATGGCCCCCAACATCATGGCCGCAACGGGTACCGCTTGGTAGTGGTACATCATCGCCCAGGTGAAATCGGCCGTTGTGAGGATGTTGATGAAGATCTGTGGCACGCCCATGAGGATCGTGAGCGGTGCAAGAAACGGAATGAAACCGAGCGGTGACGACAGCTGGCCCATGTATCCGGTGAAGTTGTTGTTCGACAGTCGGTCGAAAAAGAGCGATGGTTCGGAGAGTGATGTCTTCACCACATCGAAGGGGGTCTGGCCGAGTTCGCCGTAGAGCATTCCGTAAGCGCTTGTTTCGCCCGCGAGGGCGGGGACCATCCAGACACCGAAGACGAGGAAGTACAACGCGGCGAAACCGAGGAGAGCACCTCCGAACTTCCATCGCTTGGTGGCGATGAGGAGGATGCCAATGCCCATCACGGCGAGCGAAATGTCCTCTTTCCACAACATCGCTGCCAGTAGCCATGCGAAGGCGATGATGTTGCGACGTCGGACATCGGTGCCAAAACCCGTCGGTCGGGTTGTGGCGTAGTGATATCCCATCATCAGGAACGGAACGGCGAGCGTTTCGGGGTGCCAGGTTTCCCACGCGAGGAACGACACGGTGGGCAACAAGAGCCAACTGACCCCCAGCATGCAGGCAAGGACGTCGCTGCGGAGCCGTTGCTTGGCGATGAGGTACACGGGTACCGCACCAAGGGCGAGGGCGACCACCTGAATGAGATTCCAGAGGTTGGGGCCGCCTCCCAGCCACACGAGCGGCACAAGGAGCCAGTACATGAACATCGCGTGGTGGCCGAACACCGGTAGGCCACACACGGTGTTGAACCATTGGCCCTTCGACAACAACCACAGCGACTGGTCGTGGATTCCGAGGTCGAAGTCGAAGGTGGCGAACGAATTGTGGCGGTCGACGACGAGACGACCGACGACCCAGATCCAAGCAAGGACGGCAGCCGTCAGGATCGCCGGGGGCAGGATTTTCGCAGTCTTCATTTTCCGTTCAGGGCGGCAACGACCGGCGCGAACGAGTCGACGTCTTCGGCGCCGACGATGACATAACTGAATCCCCACCGCTCGCGGCGAGCGAGGAGGTCGTCGACGATCTTGTTGACGGGTCCGATGAGGGCGAAGGGTGTGTCTGCCACCATCGTTGGTTCTACGCCGATCATTTGGGCCATGCCGGAGATGGTGCCCGACGCATCGTCGGTGACCTTGACGAAGAAGGCGCGAATGTTCATTTCGATGTCGGCAAGACGGGGGCCCGCCGCCGAGCGCACGATGCCCACTTTTTCCTCGACTGCATCCGCGGTCATCGACGAGATCGCGTCGGGGCCGACAACGCCCGCGGTCATGGTGCCGTTGATGCCGATGATGTCGGCTTCGCGTGCCGCAAACGAGAGAACCCGCTTTCCGCCACCGCCGATGAGGATCGGTGGGCACGGCCGCTGGATCGGCTTTGGGAGACCGTCGTAATTGTTGATGGTGTAGTGCTTGCCCGAGAATGAAAACGCACCTTCGTTCATCGCGCGCTTGATGATCTCGAGTCCCTCGATGAAGCGGTCGATGCGGACACCGGCCGCGTCGTAGGGCATGCCAGCCTGTTCGTAGTCGCTGATCATCCATCCCGCTCCGATGCCAATTTCCAGTCGGCCCTCGGACAAGAGGTCGATCGTCGCGAGTTCCTTGGCAAGAACGACGGGGTGCTTGTAGTCGTTGTCCCAGACAAGTGCACCGACGCGCAGGGTGGTTGTTGCGTCGGCCACGGCCTGCAGTGCGGGCACCGGAGCGAGTTGGTCGGTGAAGTGGTCGGGCATCGTCAGGCAGTCGAAGCCGTTCGCCTCGGTGCGTCGGGCGAGGTCGATCCACTCCGACCGGGTCGACGCTCGTGAGCACTGGACGCCGAAGCGGAACGGCCGAATGTGGGGGAAAGACATGCCTGCACGGTAGTCGCTGTCGGTGCGCGGATACCGTGGGAGACGATGAGGCAAACACCAATGAGCTGGTTGGTGAGAATCTTCAGGCTCGTCGTCGTGGTACTGGCCGGCAGCCTTTTTGTCGCCGCGGTCGGCATCGCCATCGCCCCTCGCGTGTGGGGCCTTGTCAACGCGCACGACGAGACCCCGGTCGAATTGCCCACGTTCACCGGTATCGCCCAACGCTCGATCCTCTTCGACCAGAAGGGACGTCAGATTGGTGCCTTCCAAGTCGAGAACAGCCAGCCCATCACGATCGACCAAGTGCCCGACGACGTTGTCGCGACGGTTCTCGCCGTGGAAGACGCCAACTTCTTCGGCCACAAGGGCGTGAACCTTCGTGCCCTCGTGCGGGCGATGCTGTCGAACTTCGAGTCGGGCTCGTCGCGGCAGGGCGCCTCGACAATCACGCAGCAGGTTGTGAAGAACGAGTATCTCGCCGGACTCGAGCGCGATGGCCGCTACAAGATTCTTCAGGCGCGCTATGCGGTGCTCCTCGAGCGCGAAGTGGGGAAGCGTCAAATCCTCGAGCGATATCTGAACACCGTGTTTCTCGGCAACAACGCCTACGGCCTGCAGGCTGCCGCCGAGATCTACTTCGGCACGGATGTCGAGAACCTGACGATCGAACAGGGCGCCTTTCTTGCGGGCATGATTCAGGCACCATCGAGCTACGACCCCATTCGTCACCCCGAACGGTCGCGACAACGTTTCGCCGTCGCGTTGCGTCGGGTCGCTGCCGAGGGGCTCATCACGCCCGAACGCGCCGAAGAATTGGCGACTTCGTGGCCTTTGCCCGAAGTGGTGCAGTCGGTGCCGCAGCGGGCGATCTCGCGCACGTACTTCTCCGAGGCGGTGAAGGACTATCTCTTGAACAAGTCCGACATTCTCGGCCCGACGTACCAAGAGCGTTTCAATGCACTCTTCCGGGGTGGGCTGCGCGTGTACACGACCCTCGATACCGAGGTGCAGGCCGCCGCCGAGTCTGCTGTGCGCGCCCAATTGCCGTCGAACAAGACCGGCATCCAGGGGGCGCTCTTGTCGCTCGACACGGGAACGGGTGGTGTTAGGGCAATGGTCGGAGGGCCGGGGTTCCAGCCGGGCCGCGACGAGGTCAACATGACACTGCGCCGCCGGCAAACCGGCTCCAGCATCAAGATTTTCGTCCTCGCCGCGGCGCTTCAAGCCGGCGTGGAAGCCACCGATCTCATCGACGGCACGTTGCCGTGCACATTGCCGAACCCGGGCAACGAAGACGAGCCCTTCGAAATCGAACAAGGTGTCAGTCGCCCACTTGGTTCGGTCGAAGAGATGACCTGGTATTCCATCAACTGCGCCTACAGCAGGCTTGCTCAGATTGTCGGCCTGAACCGGGTTGTCGACACCACGTACCGGATGTCGCAGTCGATGTTCCTCACGCGCGACTCGTTCAAGATTCAGCCGTACGCCAGCTTCGCCACGGGCGCCAATGAGATGAGCCCACTCGACATGGCGAGCGGCGCGCAAACCCTTGCGAACGGCGGTGTCCACATGCAGCCCTATTTTGTCGAGCGCATCGAGGGGCCGACCGGGGTGGTCTACGAACACAATGATCCCGGTCAAACGGTGTTCGCGAAGGAAGTGGCCGACAAAGCCGTCGGCATTCTGAAGGGTGTGCTCGTCAACGGCACGGCGCGACGCAGTGCACTTGATGGCGAGCGTCCCGCGGCTGGCAAGACGGGAACACAAGACGACAACACCAACGCATGGTTCGTTGGCATGACGCCACAGCTCACAACCGCGGTGTGGGTGGGTGACCCGAAGGCGTACACACCGATGGTCAACATCCCCGAGTTCGTGGCGAAGAAGGTGCCGCGCGTGCAGGGAGGCACGTTCCCTGCGGCGATCTGGAAGGGCTTCACCGACAGGGCGCTTGCCGGTCAGCCGGCGCTCGACTGGGAAGAGCCGCCGCTCATTTCGCGTTCGTCGGTGCGTCTCTACCTGCCCGGTGTCGACTGCATCGCGAACGTCGTCAGCGGTTCCTTGCCGCGCCGTACGGTCGGCAAGGTTGCGGCGCCGCAGACCACCACCACGACGCTGCTGCCGGGTGAAACCGCACCGCCGACAACTGTCGCGCCGACCACGGTTCCCGACACGCTTCCGCCCGTTGGCGGACCCCCCGTTGTCAGTGTCGTCGATGCGGGAACCACGATCTTGCCGTCGAACACGAACCCGTTCTCGCCGGTGCCGTCGGTCGACCCGAACCGCACGCTCGTCTTTGATTGTGAGAAGCCTTTGCCCGCGTGGGCGCAAACCACGATTGCGGGCGGCTGACGGAACGTCGTCGAACGCGACATCGGTAGTCTCGGACAATGGAGATCCTCGAAGAGCTGATTGGTCTGCAAGAGATCGACACCGAGATCACCCAATTGCTCCACCGCGCGGCGAATCTGCCCGAGGCCGCCGTTGTGAAGGGCATCGAAGCCGAATTGGCGGGCCTGGAAGCCGAACGCAGTCGTGCCGAGATCGAGGCGGGGGAGTTGGCGAACACTGTCGACGCCAACGAACGTGGTGTCGGCGAGCTGCGCACGCAGATCACACGACTGAACGCGCAACTCCGCACCGTCATTGCCCCGCGCGAGGCGGAGGCGTTGCAACACGAGATTGCCGTGTTGGAAGGCAAGATCTCCACTCTCGACGACGAAGCGTTGATTGCAATCGAGCGCAGCGAGGAACTGGATGCCGCACGAAAGGCGATCGGTGAATCGTGCGATGCGACATCGCTGCGCCTTCGCACGGCGCGCAACGAACTCACCACGGCGCAGGACGCCCTGCGTGCGACCCTCGTCGACGTTCGCGCACGGCGTGACGCGATGGCCGATCGCATCGACGTTGGCTGGCTGCAGCGGTACGACGCCAGACGGGCCGCGCACGCCGGTACGGCGGTGGCGCGTCTGGTGCGGGCGACGTGCGGAGGGTGCCACCTCGACCTGTCACCATCCGAGGTCGACGCCGTGCGCCGTTTGTCGCCCGTCGAGCGAGAGTGCCCCAACTGCGCTCGATGGCTCGTTGTTTGAGCCAATCGGTAGTTTGGTGATGTGCTTCTTTGGTTCGTCGCCACGGCAATCCTCGCTGTGAGGTACGTGTTCCGCGACCCACTGTTCGACTACCGGCTGCTCGTTGTCGGTGTGCTTCTTCCCGACGTCGTCGACGTGTGGTTCGGCGGCGCACGGGTCATGCACACGCTCATCTTCAGCGTCGGCTTGATGACAATCATCATGGTGTCGACTCGACGCGGAAGCATGCGTCGTCGTCGGATGCTGCCCCTTGCCATCGGAACATTCCTGCATCTCGTTTTCGATGGAGCCTTTGCAAACACCGATGTGTTCTGGTGGCCCTTTACCGGTGCATCGTTCGGCGACGCGCGACTACCGGGTCTTCAACGTCGCTCTCGAAATTGCCGGTGCGATCGGTATCGCATGGATCGTTCGTCGTCACGGCCTTGCGGATCCCGCGGCGCGACGGAGATTTCTGACGACGGGGGAGCTCGTCGAAGTTGCCTGATCATCTGCTCACGCTCGTGCGACACGGGCGCACCCACGCAAACGCGGGTGGGCTGCTGCAGGGCCATGTCGACAACGAACTCGATCCCATCGGCATCGATCAGGCCGCGATGCTGGGTCCGGCACTCGTTCGAGTGGCGCCAGTGGCCCGCATCATCTCGAGCCCGCTGCGGCGGGCCCAGCAAACAGCCACGGCGATTGCCGAACATTGCGGAACCGACGTTGAAACAGACGTCCGGTGGATTTTCGTCCGCCTGGTGGCGAGTCGATGGCGGAGCTTGACCTGCGTGTACGTGCGGCAATCGACGACCTCGTGCGTTCGTCGGACGGAGGCCACGTGGTGGTGGTGAGCCACGTGTCGCCCATCAAGGCCGCGGTTGCTTGGGCTTTGGGTGTCGACATCGGAGTGTCCTGGCGTACGGCGCTCGATCGCGCCTCGATGTCGACGATCCGGCTGCACGACGTTCGTCCCGCGCTCGTCACTTTCAACGTGACGGTCCACGACGAAAAATGAGGCGAAAAAAGTGATCCCCGGGCCGCGGGCCCGGGGATCCATCGAACATGGTGAGTTGGCCTATAAGCGGGATTCTGTGAACCTTGCGGTTCGGTGACCATCCATCTATGCGGTCTACCCGAGGACTGCCCGAAGGCGGACGGGCCGCCCATGTCCTCTGCGTGACCTTGCTCCAAGTGGGGTTTGCCAAGCCGTACGGGTTGCCCCGGACGCTGGTGCGCTCTTACCGCACCGTTTCACCCTTACCGCCGAAGTTGCCCCCGACGGCGGTTTGTTTTCTGTTGCACTTTCCGTGAGGTCGCCCCCACCTGGCTCGCGCCAGCACTTTGCCCTGAGGAGTCCCGACTTTCCTCGACACGCTTTCGTGTGTCGCGGTCACCCGGCCAACTCACCGACGGTCAGTGTAACGATGCGCGCGAAACCGTCCTCGGGAGATCTCTCCCCTTAACAGCTGGCGTACTCGTACACCCCTAACAGCTGGCGTACTCGTACACCCCTAACAGCTGGCGTACTCGTACGCCAGTGAGTTCAGGCTGGGGGTGTCGAGGCTGAGCTGCGTCTTGGTGCCGGCTTCGCTCGTCTTGCCGATCGAGAAAGTGACAGCGGCGAGGCTGCCGAAGGCGCCGGGTACGGCGGCAGGGTTTGGCTTGCCCGTCGTCTCGTTGATCGACGGCGCGATTCCCTTGCCGTCGGGGATGATGACCTGCGCCAGCACAGCAGCGTGCCGCGCTTCGTCCTGACCAATCGTCATGGCGGCACCGCGCACTGCGGGGGTTGCAATCAGTGACACGTAGTACTGGTACGTCGCTGCGGCGAGATTCTCAAGGCCGTGGGCCAACACGAGGAGGTCGTCGACCGGTGTGTCGCTTGCCGGAATGCCCTTCGACTCGTTGCCGGTGATCAATTCGACGGCGGGACCGATGTACAACTCGTTGATGCGCTCGTTGGCGCACTCGAAGGGCTCGCCACCGGCCTTCTTGATGAGCGGCGTCAGCGCGGCGGCATGTGCCTTGTGGTCCGCCTGGAAGCGCTTGACAACCGACGTCGCAGCCGAGGGGAGAAGGCCGAGGGCCGCGACCGCGGTGTACGCGTCGATTGCGCACCACTCGAGCGACGACGCGGTGCGCAGCAACACCGCATCGGTGACGTGCGCGGTGGGAAGACCCGTGGTGGTCGGCGACTCGCCGATGCGCGGATAGGACGTGGCGACCTTGTCGCTCTTGCCGCAGGCGGCAAGGATGGCGGCTGAAGCGAGTGCGAGGCCGCCGGACTGAAGGAATTTCCTGCGGTTGAACGCGTTGTCGTTCACGGGGATGTTCATGTGTCTGCGTCTCTTCCGATCAGGCGGGGTAGGTCTCGGGGTCGATTACTGCTTTGGCGTCGAGCGCCATGATGTCGTCGAGGCTCGATGACCCGGACATCTCGACGAGCACGGCGGCCTGACGGGCCTCGATCGGGATGATCGAGGCGACGAGGCTCGCCCCGTCGATCCCGCGGAGCTGGCTCAAGACATTGATGTGAGTGGCAACGAGGGCATTTTCAAGCGAGGCCAGGTGTGCTGCGATCTCTTTCGCGGTTCCGCCACCGGCCTTTGTCGACTGCGCGGCGTAGAACTTTTCGTTGCGCACTGTCGGAGCCTTGCGACCGAGGAGTCCGGTGAGCGATTGGGCCGCTGCACGGTGGTGGGCACCGAAAAGTTCCGCAACGGTCTTCATGTCGTCCTTCGACGCGTTGGCGGCGCGGGTGTAGAGGTCGATCATGGCGAACTCGAGACCGAGGCCGAAGGAGAGGAGCGCGACATCTGCCGATGTCGGTTGTTTGGGTGGCGCCGTTGTGGTGGTGTCTGCCACGGGGGTGTCCTTTCTCAGTGCTGTCCCGAGCCCAATCCCGACGGAGGGGACTCGATGTTCGGGCCGCCCGAAAGCAGCCGTTCCATAGGTTCACCGACGGGAGAGGGGCGGTGCAACTTTAGAAGTCGAGGGCGCTCAGGTCGGGGATCCAGCCGCGAGCCTTTTGCACCGAATCGAGCCAATTTCGCCTCGACTCGGAGCGCATTGCCGGGTCGTTTGCGGGCGTGACGATCGTCGCTGGTTTCCACGTTGATACGGCTTCGTCGAGCGTCGACCACAGGCCCGTTGCCGAGCCCGCGAGAAACGCCGCACCGAGCGTGGTCGACTCGGTTTCGGGTGACACCTCGACGCGCTTTCCGGTTGCGTCGGCCAGCAAACGAGTGAACGCAGCGTTGCGCGACATTCCACCGTCGATGCGGATCACGTCGGGTGCGATGACCCCGCGTGAGGCGGCGTCATTGATGGCGGCGTGAAGAAGGTCGGCACCGCGATGGGCGATGCCGTCGAGAACGGCGCGAACGATGTGTGACTTCGTCGTACCGCGTGTGATGCCGAGGAGCGTTCCTCGCGCGCCATAGTCCCATTCGGGCGTGCCGAGGCCGAGTAGCGCGGGAACGTAGGTGACGCCGCCCGTGTCGGGGACCGCGAGCGCAATCGCTTCGCTGTCGGCCGGAGTTGCGATGAGCCCCATGTCGTCGCAGAGCCATTCGACGTTCGTTCCCGCCGACAGCATGATGGCCTCGACGCCCCAGTGGATCTGTGGTGTCGCGCCGTCAAGGGAGAACGCAACGATGGGAAACGTGCCGAACGGCGTTCTCTTCGCCTCGGTTGGGCCCGGACCTCCGGTGTACATGTCGAGCATGCCACCGGTGCCGAAGGTGATTTTTGTGCGGCCGGGCGCAATGCAACCTTGGCCGACGAGCGAAGCCTGTTGGTCTCCGAGTCGCGCAGCGAGTTGCAGCCCGTCGAGTGGACCATGTCCGGTCACCCGACCGACGACTTGTCGCGATGCGACGATGGTGGGCAGATTGTCGGTGGAAACGCCGAAGATCGCACACACGCGCGGATCCCACTCGACGGTGACGGGATCGACGAGGCCCGTGACGGCGGCATTGGTGTGGTCGGTGACGAATGCTGCACCACGGGTCAGCTTCCACGTCAACCATGTGTCGATGGTTCCCAACCTGAGGTCCGCGGACGGAATATTGCGGGCGGTGTTCGCAATGAGCCAGGCGGCCTTCGTCGCCGTTTGGTTCGGCGCGATGGCGAGGCCATGTTCGGATTTCGCGGTGATGCACTCGATAACGGTGCGCAGATCCTGCCAACCGATGCCCGGCCCGACCGGTACACCCGTGCGGGCATCCCATGCCACCACCGATGCACGTTGATTCGTGATTCCGAGCGCGATCGGCTGAATCTCGGGGTGTGCACGAACGACCGTGGTGGCTGCTTCGGCAACGGCGTCGTACAGCGCCTGCGCATCGAACTCGACGAGGCCCGGTGCGGGAGTCGACGGTGGTTGCTGCACGTGGTGGTAGTCGACGAGTGAACCCGTTGCGTCAACGAGCGCGGCGCGAAGGCCACTCGTGCCAACGTCGATGACGAGTACGGCAGGTTTGGCCGTCACGCGATGCGTCATCGCGGTCGAACGCCGTTCTTCTGGAGGAAGTTGCCGAGCAGGCCACCAATCACGCTTGCAACAAGCGCGAGCGAAAACGAGGTGAGGATCCGCATGACGCGAACCTCGCCTCCGGTTGCGACGCGCAACACGAGAAACACCGCTTGGACCACGATGAAGACGCCCGCGCCGGCAGCGACGGCGTGGGTCATCGGACGTCGCGCGGTTTGGCGCCACGCCGCCACACCCGACCCCAAGACGAAACCAAAGACCGCGATGAGGGAAAGGAGAGGGGCCCAACCACTGGAGTCGTCACGGTTGTCGAGCACGAACCGCGCGACAAGCGTGGGTGGGACCGCGAAGAGGAGTGTGACGCTGGCACCTTCTCGCAGGGCCTGTCTGTCGAACATTGCACCAAGTTGGCACAGTCACGACGTCCCCCTCGGGTGGGAGCCAATGTGACCAAGATCGCAGGAATTGTTAATTCGCAAGAGTTGAGAATTAGGGCGTCACCATTTAGTCTCAAATGCGTGAAGTCGCCCGAAGAACTTGTCGTGTCATTCCGTGCCGCGGGACTGAAGGTCACGCCGCAAAGGCAGTTGCTCTTCCGCCTTCTTCACGGCAACGACATGCACCCGACCGCCGAGACCCTTTATGAAGTCGCCGCGGCGGAAATGCCCGGCATCTCGCTGCGGACCGTGTACCAAACGCTCACCGACCTCGCCGCGATGGGCGAGTTGCAGCAGATTCAGTTGGGCGGTGCCGCGCGTTTCGACCCGAATGTCGACGACCATCATCACAGTGTGTGCGAAACGTGTGGCGAGGTCCGTGACGTTTACGCCCCGAACCCCGACCATGTGTCGGTCGCCGGGCTCGATGGTTTTTCCGTGCACGCCGCGCGGATCGTGTTCTCAGGCAAGTGTCCACGGTGCACAAGTGCTGCTGGCAGTTTGTCTGTGTCCAAGCAATAACCCCTAATCCCGAAAACCAACCAACAACAACACAACAACAAAAAGGAGATGTCATGGCCGGACTTGCCGGAACCAAGACCCACGAGAACCTGAAGGAGGCGTTTGCCGGCGAGAGCCAGGCCAACCGTCGTTACCTGTGGTTCGCTCAGAAGGCTGACGTCGAGGGTTACCCCGACGCCGCTGCACTTTTCCGCTCGGTCGCGGAAGGCGAGACCGGCCACGCGCACGGTCACCTCGACTTCCTCGCCCAGGTCGGCGACCCTGCAACTGGTGAGCCCATCGGAGAGACCGAAGAGAACTTCAAGGCGTCGATCGCCGGCGAGACCTACGAGTACACCCAGATGTACCCGGGCTTTGCAAAGACCGCTCGCGACGAAGGCTTCGCTGAAATCGCCGATTGGTTCGAGACGCTCGCCCGCGCGGAAAAGAGCCACGCCGGCCGTTTCCAAGAGGGTCTGAACTCTCTCTGAGCGAATCTTCCCGTCGGGAACTCGCGCGAAATTGCGGGGTGCCGGTCCATCCGGCACCCCGCAGATTCGAACTCGCAAGACAGCAAGAAGAAAAGAACCAAGATCAATGACAATCACGTACGACCCGAACCATCCGAAATACCTCGACGAGGCCGACGTTCGGGCCGAACTCACCCGCGTGTACGACCTGTGCCATGGGTGCCGACTGTGCTTCAAGTACTGCACGTCGTTCCCCACGCTCTTCAAGTTCGTCGACAAACACGACGACCAAGACGCCGGGAAGCTCACGATCGCCGAACAAGACCAAGTTGTCGACGAGTGCTTCCAGTGCAAACTCTGTTACATCAACTGCCCCTACATCCCGGGTCAGCACGAATGGGCGCTCGACTTTCCGCGTCTCATGTTGCGTGTCGACGCGATGCGGCAGGCCACCAAGCAGGTTCCGGTGCGCAAGCGCCTCACCACCAGTTTCATGGGTCATACCGACGCACTGGGGAAGGTGGCAACAACGGTGTCACCAATCGCCAACAAAGTGCTGAACGCTCCGGCGGGCTCGGCAATCCGCAAGGTCGTCGAAAAGACTGCCGGCGTGTCGAGCAAGCGCCTGCTCCCGCCGTTCTCGAAGGTTCGCTTCTCGACCTGGTTCAAGAAGCGGGTCAAGCCGGTCATCGCAAAACGCCAAGGCAGAGTTGCGGTGTTCCCGACGTGCCTCGTCGAGTACCAAGAACCCGGCATCGGTAAGGACCTCGTGAAGGTGTACGAAAAAAACGGCATCGAGTGCTCCCTTGCTGAGGGCGCTTCGTGTTGTGGTGCCCCGTATCTGCACAGCGGCGACGTCGAGAAGTTCAAGAAGGTCGGCGCCGACAATGTGAAGGCGCTCGCCGCCGCCGTTCGCGCCGGCAACGACATCGTTGTTCCCCAACCGACGTGCGGCTACATCCTGAAGAAGGACTACGTCGACTACATCGGTGGTGCCGACGCCGACCTGGTCGCTGCGAACACCTACGATGCGGCCGAGTACCTCATGCGCCTGCACAAGGGCGAGGGCACCGAACTCGTCACCGAGTTCCCGGGTGAGATTCCCGAGAAGATCACCTACCACGCACCTTGCCACCTTCGCGCGCAGAACATCGGCCTGAAGAGCCGCGACTTGCTGAAGTTGACCGGAGCGAAGATCAAGCTCGTCCAAACGTG